>JAFGUR010000203.1 GCA_016938425.1 Fusobacteriaceae bacterium | reverse complement strand
ATTTTTAAAAGGTTAATTTGAAAAATTTTAATTTTATTAATTAAATTATGAAAGATATAATAACCAAAACATTTCATTTTTTTTAGATATAGTTAAAATTTCTTTTGAATTTTGGTATTTTAAATGTACATAGACAAAAATAAAACATGTACATAAACATAAATACAAAACTAATAATATTGAAAAAATTATATTATAGAGACTATAAAATAAAATATGAGAAGCATTGATAAAAAGTTACAATTATGATAGAATAATAAAATGGCTCGTTATGTTTTAGGAGGAAGTGTATGGAAAAAGTAAAAATAAGTACAGAGTATATAAAATTAGATCAATTTTTAAAATGGGTAAATGTTGTTGGACAAGGTTCTGATGCCAAAGATATAATTCAAGATGGATTTGTAAAGGTTAATGGAGAAGTAGAATATAGAAGAGGAAAAAAATTAAGAATAGGTGACATTGTAGAAATAGAAAAGAATAAATATGAAGTGATATAAAAGGAGTCATTTTTGCAAATTAGAAGCATTAATTATATTAACTTTAGGAATTTAAAAAATAATAAATTAGAGTTTAATAGTAAATTTAATTTGTTTCTAGGAAAGAATGGTCAAGGAAAAACTAGTATATTGGAAGCTATATATTTCTCAATAACAGGAAAAAGTTTTAGAACAAAACATATCAAAGAAATTATAAAATATGGAAACCTCAATTCTGGTGCTATGATAGAGTATACAGACAAAATAAGCTCTAAAAGTATTGGTGTTAAATTTGACCAAAAAACTAGGCAATACTTTTTTAATAAGAATAAGATTAAATTTGATGAATTTATAGGAAGAATAAATGTAATATCTTTTATTCCTGATGATATTTATCTTATTTTAGGAAATCCTTCCTTAAGAAGAAGTTTTTTTGACTATGAAATTTCTCAAGCTAATGAAATTTATTATAGAAATTTAAGAGATTTCGATAAAATTTTAAAAGTTCGGAACAAATTTTTAAAAGAAGGGAAATTTAAAGACCCTTTATTTGACGTCTATAATGAAAAATTTGTAGATTTAAGTGTAAAAATTATAGTAAAAAGATACGAGTATATAAAAAAAATGTCTGTTTTATTAAATTTGAATTATAGAAAATTATTTAGTAGTGATAGTGAACTTAAGATAGTTTATAAAGCTTTTAAAGATATTAGTTTAAAGGATGAAAATTATGTAAAAGAAGAATTTTTAAAAGAGTTAAATAATGTAAAAAACCATGAAAAATATAGAGGTGTAACAATGATTGGACCTCAAAAAGATGATTTTTTATTTTACTTAAATAGTAAAGATGCAAAAGCTTATAGTTCTCAAGGAGAAAAAAAATCAATAATTTTTTCCTTAAAAGTAGCTGAAATAGATATGTTTATAAAAGAAAAAGGAGATTATCCAATTTTTTTAATTGATGATATTTCTTCATATTTTGATAGTATTAGGAAAGAAAGTATAATTAATTATTTTAAAAATAGAGATATTCAAATATTTTTAAGCTCAACAGATGATCTAGGAATAGAAAGTATGAATTTTTATATAAATGAAGGTGATGTAATTGAGCCAACAAATTCATAATACGAAGAATATAGTAGAAAATGCTTTAAAAAATAGTAAACTTTTGAAGCAAGGAATTGTAAAAGGAAATTGGGAAAAAATAGTTGGAAAAGATTTAGGAAGAAAAACTTATGTTTCAGAAATAAGAAATGGAGTTTTAATTATAAATACAGAAAATCCAGTAATATTACATCAATTATCTTTTTTAAAAGAAAGTATAAGATCCAGTGTAAATGATTTTCTGGGTATTGATTATATAATAGATATTCAATATAAAGTTAGAAAAAGAAATATAGAAGATATTTTTGAAAATGAGGGGGAAGAAGAAGAGTTTGACCCTAAAAAAATAAAATTAGATAATGATTATAATAAATTTATAGAAGAAGAAGTTTCTGTTATAGAAAATGAAGAGATAAAAAATAGAATTAAAAAATTAATGGAGATTTCTAAAAAAAAGGAAAAATATCTTTTACAAGAAGGTAACAAAAAATGTGTCTATTGTGGTATAATATTTTCTGGAAAAGGGAATATTTGTATTAATTGTTTAAATGAAGAAAGAAAAGAAAAAATATCGAAAATTTTTGAAAAGATTAAAGAAAATCCTTTTATAGATTATGAAATGACTAAAAAATTTCTTTTAGATATAAAAGAAGAAGAGTTTTTAAGTATAAGAGAAAAAGTTAAAGAGAGAGTAAAAATTCTTATGTATAAAGAAATAAATGATGATAATGAAGAAGGTTTTAAATATTATGCAAGAATTTTTTATAAATTAGAAACAGGTATAAGGGATAATGGAGAGATTGAAAGATTAGTAAATTTTCAATTATTGAAATTTGATTAGAATTATTGTAGTTATTTAGATATTTAAGTATTTGCAAATTATTTAAGTAAAAAAAACAAAAGTTTTTTATGATAAAGAAAATATGTTGACTATCTGTATTTGAAAAGATAAATTAGAGTCTTTTCTAGTATAAATTGAAGTTATTTTGGAGGTTTTTATGAGTAATAATTATGGAGCAGAGGGGATTACGGTCTTAGAAGGATTAGAGGCAGTAAGAAAAAGACCGGGGATGTACATTGGTTCTACATCAATAAGAGGGTTACATCATTTAGTATACGAAATTGTAGATAACTCTGTAGATGAGGCATTAGCAGGATATTGTAATGATATTCAAGTAAATATTTTACCTGAAAATATCATTGAAGTAATTGATAATGGAAGAGGAATTCCAGTAGGAATTCATCCCAAATATGGGAAATCAGCATTAGAAATAGTTTTAACAGTCTTACATGCTGGAGGAAAATTTGAAAATGATAACTATAAGGTTTCAGGAGGACTTCATGGAGTAGGAAGTTCAGTAGTTAATGCGTTATCAGAATGGATTGAAGTATATGTAAAAAGAGAAGGACATGTATACTATCAAAAATACAGCAGAGGAAAACCTCTTGAAGATGTAAAAGTTATTGGAGATACAGATGAAACTGGAACAAGATTTTTATTTAAAGCTGATGATGAGATATTTGAAACAACAGTTTATGAGTACAAAGTATTAAGAGATAGATTAAAAGAACAGGCTTACTTAAATAAAGGAATAAAAATAACAATTACAGATTCAAGAAATCCATCTGAAATGAAAAGAGAAGAGTTATGTTATGAAGGTGGAATAGCAGATTTCTTAAAAGAAATAGTTGCTGAAGAACAAAAATTATTTGAAGAAGCAATATATATGGAAGGCGAAGCTGAAGGGGTATCGGTAGAAGTTACAATGACTTATACTGAAAAACAAAGAGAAGCTGAATATTCTTTTGTTAATAATATAAATACCCATGAAGGTGGAACACACTTAAGTGGATTTAGAACTGCTCTTACAAGAGTAATTAATGATGTCTCAAAGGATATGGGACTTATTAAAGATAGAGATGGTAAGTTTCAAGGGAATGATGTAAGAGAAGGACTAACTTGTATAGTAAGTGTAAAAGTTCCTCAACCACAATTTGAAGGGCAAACTAAAACAAAATTAGGAAACTCAGAGGTAACAGGAGTAGTTTCTGGAATTGTTGGAGAAAAACTTAAATTTTTCTTAGAAGATCATCCAGCAGTATTAAAAGTAATAGTTGAGAAAATATTACTTACAAAAAAAGCAAGGGAAGCAGCTAAAAAAGCAAGAGAACTTGTTATGAGAAAATCAGCTCTTGAAATAGGTTCTTTACCAGGAAAATTAGCAGATTGTTCTTCTAAAAAACCAGAAGAATCAGAAATATTTATAGTCGAAGGAGATTCAGCAGGAGGATCAGCTAAGCAAGGAAGAGATAGATTTTTTCAAGCAATATTGCCACTTAGAGGAAAAATTCTTAATGTTGAAAAAGCAGGACTTCACAAAGCATTAGAAAATCAAGAGATTAGAAATATGATAACAGCATTTGGGGCAAATGTTGGAAAAGATATGGATTTAGAAAGATTAAGATATCATAAAATAGTAATAATGACAGATGCTGACGTTGATGGAGCGCATATAAGAACATTAATGTTAACATTTTTCTATAGATATATGCCTCAATTAATAGAAAATGGATATGTATTTATAGCACAACCACCTTTATATAAAGTTACTCAAGGTAGAGGTATTAAATATGCTTATACTGATAAAGAAATGAAAGAAATAGCAAAAGCTTATGATACAGAAAATAAAAAATATACACTTCAAAGATATAAAGGACTTGGAGAAATGAATGCTGAACAATTATGGGAAACAACAATGGATCCAGAAACAAGAACTTTATTAAAAGTAACTTTAGAAAATGCAATTGAAGCAGATAAAATATTTACTAAACTTATGGGTGATGAAGTAGAACCAAGAAGAGAGTTTATTGAAGATAATGCTTTATTTGTTAAAAACTTGGATATTTAAGAATCAATTAGTAATTTGAAATTAGTAATTAGGAATTGAAAATCCTAGAATTTAAGGAGAGAAAAGAATGTCAAATGAAATAACAAGATATTTAGAAGAAGAAATGCAAGATTCATACCTTGATTATTCTATGAGTGTTATTGTAAGTAGAGCTCTTCCAGATGTAAGAGATGGATTAAAACCAGTTCATAGAAGAGTACTTTATGCAATGAATGAAATGGGTATGACCCATGATAAACCTCATAAAAAATCAGCGAGAATCGTTGGAGAAGTACTAGGTAAGTATCATCCTCATGGAGATACAGCAGTTTATTATACAATGGTAAGAATGGCTCAAGAATTTAACTATAGATATATGCTTGTTGATGGTCATGGAAACTTTGGTTCTATTGATGGTGATGGAGCAGCAGCAATGAGATATACAGAAGCAAGAATGACTAAAATTACTGGAGAGCTTCTTGTTGATATAGATAAAGACACAATAGATTATAGAAAAAACTTTGATGACTCTTTAGATGAGCCAGTTGTATTACCTTCGAAATTACCAAATTTACTTTTAAATGGAAGTGAAGGAATAGCAGTTGGAATGGCAACTAAAATACCTCCACATAATTTAGGTGAACTTTGTAATGGAATTTTGGCTTTAATAGATGATAGAGAAATATCTATTGAAGAATTAATAACTCATATTCCAGGACCAGATTTTCCAACATCAGGGATTATATATGGTAAAAAAGGTATTTATGATGCTTACAAAACTGGTAGAGGAAGAGTTAGAGTAAGTGGAAAACTTAAGGTAGAAGAAATAAGAAAAGGAAAAGATGCAATTATAATTACAGAACTTCCTTATCAAGTAAATAAAGCAAGACTTATTGAAAGAATTGCAGAACTTGTAAAAGATAAAAAAATTAGTGGAATTACTGATTTAAGAGATGAATCTGACAGAAATGGTATAAGAGTTGTTATTGAACTTAAAAGAGGAGAAGAGCCTGATTTAATAATTAACAATCTTTATAAACATACAGATTTACAAAATACTTTTGGAGTAATAATGTTAGCACTTGTTAACAATGTACCTAAAGTATTAAATCTTAAAGAAATTTTAGAACATTATTTAGCTCATAGATTTGAAGTTGTAACAAGAAGAACAAAATTTGATTTGGATAAAGCAGAAAAAAGAGCTCATATTTTAGAAGGATTTAGAACAGCGTTAGAAAATATTGATGCTGTTATAGAAAAAATTAGAGCTTGTAAAGATGCAAATGAAGCAAAAGATGCTTTGATATTAAATTGGAATTTCTCAGAAGCTCAAGCTAGAGCAATCTTAGATATGAGATTACAAAGATTAACTGGTCTTGAGAGAGAAAAAATTGATACTGAATATGCAGAGCTTCAAAAAATTATTGCAGAATTAAAAGAAATTTTAGAAGACTCAAATAAAGTATATGAAGTAATTAAAGAAGAAGTTACAGAAATTAGAGATAAATATGGTGATAAAAGAAGAACTCAAATTGAAGAAGATAAAAATGATATAAACATTGAAGATCTTATAAAAGATGAGAAAGTAATAGTTACTTTAACAAATAAAGGTTACTTGAAAAGAATGGCATTAAGTCATTATAAAGCTCAAAAAAGAGGTGGAAAAGGAATATCTACTCAAAACACAGTTGAGGGAGACTTTGTTGAAAGTATGTACACAGCTTCTACTTTAGAAACTTTAATGATATTTACAGATAAAGGGAAAGTATATTCTTTAAAAGTCTATGAAATACCAGAGTCAGGAAAACAAGCAAGAGGAAAACTAGTAGAAAATTTAATTAATCTTTCAAAAGATGAAAAAGTAGAAAGAATAATAAGAATTGATAGTTTTGATGAACAACAAGAAGTATTCTTCTTAACAAAACAAGGTAGAGCAAAAATGACTAATTTAAGTTTGTTTAAAAACTTAAATAAATCAGGAATAATTTCAATTAAATTAGATGATGAAGATGAATTGATTTATGTAGGATTAGTTTCTGATGAAAAAGATCAAATCTTTGTTGCTACAAAATTAGGATATTCTATAAAATTCCCTTGTGGAAACATAAGAAGTATGGGAAGAAATACAGCCGGTGTAAAAGCTATAACTTTAAGAAGTGGAGATGAAGTTGTTTCAGGAGTTATTATAAATAATGATGAACTTGATATACTAACTCTTACAGAGAAAGGTTATGGAAAGCGTACTAAATTAGCTGAATACCCACTACAAACTAGAGGAGGAAAAGGAGTAATTAATATAAAAGTTAGTCCTAAAATCGGAGAAGTTGTAGAAGTTAAGTGTGTAGAGGTAGATGAAGAATTAATGGCAATTACTTCCGAAGGAATCATAATAAGAACACCAATTGATAGTATTTCTCAAATTGGAAGAAATACTCAAGGTGTTAAAGTAATGAGAGTATCTAATTCTGAAAAAGTAGTATCAATTGTTTGTGTAAAAAGAAATCTTGATGACTTGGTAGAAGAAGATGACGAAGATGGAGAAATAGTAGAAGAATAAATATATGGGGCTGGCTTTGTTCAGCTCCTATTTTTTTGAGATTTGACTTTAAGTGTTATATATGGTATTTTATATTTGATTTGCAATTGATACAAATAAATTAACCGAATTTTGGAGGAACAAATGAAAAAACTAAAAATTGCTATCGCAAGTTTTTTAATAGTAAATAGTATGACCTTTGCTGAAAATCTTACAGATTATCAGGCTAAAGCAGTGAAAGAATTATATAATAAAGGAATATTAACTGGAGTATTAAAAGAAGAGGATTTTACAAAGGCTGAAACGTTTTCAAGAGGTCAAATAGCAGCTATAATCTATAATTCAATAAATACTGGGAATCAATCAGTGGCAATTAAAGAGGCAAGCCCTCAAGACATTTTAATTTTAAAAAGTTTAATAGCTGATTTCTCTATGGAAATAGGAAAATTAGGAGTAGCAGACTATGAATTGTTAGAAAAAATTGATGAACAAAATAAAAATTTGAATACAAGAATTGATAAAGAAGTAGAAATATTAAATAAAAAAATAGACAGAATAAGATTAACTGGAGATGTTAGTTTAGTTAGAGATTTCAATACAAAGCAAACAAGTACAGATGAAGAATTGATGGATGAAGTAAAAGGAGAAGGAAATATTGATGTTAATATAGATATCTCTGAAAATACTAAATTGAAATTAGGATATAATTTTGATACTGAACTTGGAGAATATAGTTTAGATTATAAAAAAGATGGCTTAGAACTTTTAGCTTATAATGATGACTATTTATCAGATGAAGATTGGGATAATTGGACAGTTAATACTGACTCTGATGGAAATTTAAGAAGAAAAAAATCAATTGAAGAAGATATAAATAGTAAAAAATTACCAGATTTTTATAATAATTTTGGAATAGTTACTAAATCAGCAATTAATAATAAAGATACAATTATTGCTAAGAAAACAATAGCTGATAATGAATTATTAGCATTAGTTACTTCAACAGATGAAGAAGATATCTATGGAATTCAATTTAAAAAGAAAATGAAGTATTTTATGAGTGGAGAAGGTTCAGACTCTAATATGATGGTATCTTATATTGGTGTAGATGATAAAGATGGACAAGTTTCTTCAACAGATACAACAAAAATAACAGATAAAAGATTTTTGATATTGGGAGCAGATTTTGTTTTCCCAATAACAGAAAATTCAACAGAAACTTTGAAGTATAATTATGCTAAAATGTACCAAGATTCAGATGCAATAATATCTACAAGCACTGGAAATAAATACTATTTACCAATTATCAAAGATGAAGCTACTTATGTTTATTCTAAAACAGATGTAAAAACTAATAAAATAGGAGATTTAAAAATTGTTTTAGGAGCAGTTAATACTGGTTCAGAATTTGATCCAACTTCTTTATCAGATAGTGAAAGAGAAGTTTTCGTTGAAACAGAAGATGATGATTTAATAAAATTAAACAAAAATATTTTTGGTGGAGTAGCAGTAATTAGTCAAGAAAAAGGTAAATTTGCAAATGTATTTACTTCAAAAAATTATAAGACAAATAATAAAGAAGCAATAGATACAACGGAAGATGAAACAACAGAAGATATGACTGCTAGATTTGATACTTTTTATAAAGTTAATAATAAATTAAGACTAGGTCTTGGTGGTGGAAGAAATTCAGAAACGGTTTATGATTCTACGTCAACATCTTATACAAATTATTCTAGAAATTTTGTTGAAGGTCAAATACAACTTACTGATGTTATAAATAAAAACTCTACAAATTTACTAAAAGTTAAATATGGAAAAGGTAAAGACGAGACTAATAATATAGAGAAAAATGAATTAGTAGCTTATTTAGATTATAGAAAAAATACAAAAAGTGGTTCAGGATTAATTGCTTCAGAATACGAGGATTCTGTTGAACAAAATACTTTAAAAACGGCTATGTACCTTGAGAAAAAAGGGAAAATTTCAGGGAAAAATGAAGCTTCAATTTTATTAGGTGGAAGAATAGATAAAGACTACGAAGATGTAGCTACTTTAAATGATAATGAATATAGAATTTTCACAAAAGCTACATATTCTTTAAAAGATAATATCATTTTAGAAGGTGGAGCGAGATATATGAATTCATATGATGATGTTTCAGATACAACATTTGGAGTAGGAGCAACTTATAAATTTAATGATGATATAAAAATGTCAGTTATCTATGGTCCAATTGACAATATATCAGACTATAGTTCAGATATTTTTGAACATAATACAGACGGAATTTATGAAGATAAATATACAGAACAAAATATGGGTTCAATAAAAATTTCAGTGAAATTTTAATTATAAAAAGGCTTTTTTACATTAGTGAAAAAGTCTTTTTATTTTATATATATAGCAAACTAT
>JAFGUR010000202.1 GCA_016938425.1 Fusobacteriaceae bacterium | reverse complement strand
TCCCTAAAGAAGATAGTGATATCGACCTTTGCATAATTACAGAAGAGAACAAGAGAAAATTAGAATTGATTAGAGAAATAAGAAAAATAATAAAACCATATAAAACACACTCTATGGATATATTGGTATATAATTCAAAAGAATTTGTAGAAAAATCTTCCAATTTTTCAGGAATAGAAAAAGTCATTAATGAAAAAGGAGTCCTTATATATGGATAAAGCTTATAGTACTTGGATTGAGTATGCTAATAGAGATTTAGCTTCAGCAAAACATTTATTAACATTAATCCCTATTCCTTTAGAAATAATTTGCTATCATTGCCAACAAAGTGCTGAAAAGTTTTTAAAAGCATATTTAATTTTTCAGAATATAGTGCCTAAAAGAACCCATGACTTAGAAGAATTATTTAAAGAATGTGAGAAATTAGATGGTAATTTTAATGATATAGAAGATGAGTGCTCAAATTTAACGGATTTCGCAGTAAATACTCGATATCCTTATGAATTAGAATTAACATTAGAAGATACTAAAAGGGCAATAAAGGATGCAGAAAAAATAAAAGAATTTATTTTGAATAAATTTAACTAACAGGCCTAGCGTTAGAATTCCCGAAATTTTTCCAGAAATTTCCTTCTAGGCTTTTGTAATCAGTGGATACAACCATTTTTATGGTTTTATCCATTTTTTATATTGTTTGACCTTTGTATAATTTATTTAAATACAAATTGACTAAAAAATCATATCATTGACACGTTTTTTTATACGTAGTATAATGGTTGTATGGAGGTGATTCCTTGACGTCAAAAGAAATCATCAAACGCTTAGAAAAAGAAGGTTTTGTTCGTAAAGGACTAAGGGGCGGTTCCCATCAAAAGTGGACGCACTCTGATGGCAGAATAGTCATTGTACCTCATCCTAAAAAGGATTTTAAAATTGGTACCCTTAAATCTATCTTTAAACAAGCTGGGTGGGAGTAATCCTACCCTACCTCCATGTATTTTAAAGGAGTGATTTTATGAAAGATAAGTATATTTTCCCAGCAATATTTAGCGAAGAGACTGGTGGTTTCAACATTTCATTTCCAGATCTTCCTGGAGCATTTACTTGTGGAGAAGATTTTGAAGATGCGATGTATATGGCAAAAGATTGTTTAGAAGTTTATTTACATGATCTTGACGAAATTCCTAAGGTTAGTACTCCTAATAGTCTTTCTTTGAAAGAAGGAGAATTTATTATTTTAATTGAAGCAGATTTATTATCCTTTAGAAAAAAATATGATAGACAAACTATTAAAAAAACTTTAACAATTCCAAAATGGTTAAATGACGAAGCACTAAATAAGAAAATTAATTTTTCAGCAGTTTTGAAGGAAGCATTAATAGAAGAATTACATATAAGATAAATTTATTTGACAGGAAAATAAAAATTCCTGTTTTTTATTTTTTCATAAATCATTTTCT
>JAFGUR010000019.1 GCA_016938425.1 Fusobacteriaceae bacterium | reverse complement strand
TAATTTATAAAATTTAAAACACAAACTAAAAATGAAAAAACAAGTAATAATTGCTTTAGCATTATTTGTATCTGTTTTCACTTTTGCACAAAAAAAAGAAGTTAAAGCATTAGAAAAAGCAGTAAAAAAAGATAATTACGCAGAAGCTAAAGCTTTAGCAATGCAATTAGATTCGCAAGTGTCTAATATGGATGATGATTTAAAACAAGATTATTATCTTGCTTCTGCTCTAGCATACTATGCTAATGGAACATCAAATGATACTGACATTAAAAAAGCTATCGAAAATGTTCTTAAAGTAGGTTCTGAAGGGGCTGAATTTAAAAGAGTCATAGAAAATGACCTTTTAACTAAAGCAAATAATTTCTATTCTGAGAAAAAATTTAATCAAGCTGCAGAAAATTTTAAAATGATGTATGCTGTAAATCCTGAAGCTAAAGATTATTTATATTATACAGCAGTAAGCTATATTGGTGCACAAGATTTTGATAATTCATTAGAAGCTTATTTAGAATTAGACAAGATGGGGTATACAGGTGTAGAAACTATGTATGTAGCTACTAATAAAGAAACAGGAAAAGTAGATAGCTTTAATAGTAAGTCAGAAAGAGATTTATACGTAAAAGGAGGAACGCACACAAATCCAGAAATTAAAACTTCTGAATCTAAAGCTTCTGAAATAACTAAAAATATAGCCTTAATATACATTAACAAAGGAGAAAAAGATAAAGCTTTGGCTGCTATAGAAAAGGCTAAACAAGCAAATCCTGATGATGTTAATTTATTAATTAACGAAGCAAACATCTATTTTGAAATGGGTGATGAAAAAAAGTTTCAGTCAATTTTACAAAAAGCTATAGAGAAAGAGCCAAACAATGCAGATTTGCACTATAATGTTGGTGTAATATATATGAATAACAAAGAAATTGAAAAAGCTAGAGAATCTTTTGAAAAAGTTTTAAGTTTAAAACCAGCTAATGCAGATGCGGCTTTAAACTTATCAACATCTTATCTTGAAGAAGGAAACTCATTAGTAGAAAAAATGAATTCTTTAGGTAACAGTAGAGCAGACGACTTAAAATATGAAGAGCTTAAAAAGAAAAAAGCTTCATTATTTGAGCAAGCAG
>JAFGUR010000201.1 GCA_016938425.1 Fusobacteriaceae bacterium | reverse complement strand
TAAAAAAACAGATATAAAAACTATAGCTGAATTTGTTCACTCTAAAGAAGTTTATGATAAAGTTAAAGAGTTAAGAATAGATTATTCACAAGGATATTATTTTTCTGAACCAAAAGAGATTAGTGCATTTTTATAAAAAATTTAAATTAAAAAGGAGCATAATTATGCTCCTTTTTGTTATAATAATTTTGCAGCTAATTCAGCAAGAGGAGAACGTTCTCCTTTTTCTAAGGTAATATGTCCTGCAATTTTTTCATTTTTAAATTTTTCTGCTAAATAAGTTAAACCGTTAGAGTTCGCGTCTAAATATGGATTATCAATTTGTTGTGGATCACCTGTAAATATTATTTTAGTATCCATTCCAGCTCTAGTAACTATAGTTTTAACTTCATGAGGTGTAAGATTTTGAGCTTCATCAATAATTATAAGTCCTTTAGGGATACTTCTACCTCTAATATATGTCAAAGCTTCAATTTTTAAAAGTCCCATAGATTCTAGTCCAAATATAGCTTTTTCTCCTGATTTTCTGTCTTCATTACCTTTGTTAGAAGCTAAAAATTCAAAATTATCATAAATTGGTTGAACCCAAGGTCTCAATTTTTCTTTTTCTCCACCAGGAAGATAACCAATATCTTTACCCATTGGAATAATAGGTCTTGCTACAAGAATTTTTTTATAAGAACCTCTCTCAACAGTTTGTTCCAAAGCTGAAGCTAAAGCAAGTAAGGTTTTTCCAGTACCGGCTTTTCCAACAAGTGTAACAACTTGAATATTAGGATTCATTAAAAGCTCTACTGCAAAGGATTGTTCGCTATTTTTTGCTCTAATCCCCCATAATTCAATATCTGAATAACTTAATTTATCAATTCTATTTTTATCTTGATTATATATTCCAAGAACTTCTTTATCTTCAAATTTTAGTTTAAAAAATTGATTAGCAAAAAAATCTTTTTGTAAAGGTTCTTCTAATTTCAATTTACCAGTTTTAACATATTTTTTATAGTCCTCTTCACTAATTATAATTTCTGTAAATCCTTTGTACAATTCATCGAAACTAACATTGTCAGTTTCATAATCTTCTACCTCTATATTTAATGAATCTGCTTTAATTCTCATGTTGATATCTTTTGTAACTAAAACTACTTTTTCATCTGAGTTTGAAGAGTCTTCGATAATTTTTAAAACGACAGCAAGAATTCTATTATCCATACTATCTTTTTGCAAAAAACTAGGGAAATGAGAGTAGTCGCCTTTTACCTCTACTCTAAAAAAACCACCATTATCTAATTGAACACCTTCAAATAATGAACCATTTTTTCTAAGGTCATCAATTGATCTTGCAGTAACCCTTGCATTTCTTCCTTTTTCTCCTTCACTTCTTTTTAACTTATCAATTTCTTCAATAACATAGATGGGAAGAATTACCTTATTATCTTTGAAGCTAAAAATTGAATTTGGATCATGAATTAATACATTAGTGTCTAAAATAAAAGTTTTTTTCATTTTAACCAGCTCCTTCTTGATGAAAATATTTCAAAATGAGATATATCTACTATTAGTATACCTTCAAAATTTAAATATTCCAAATTTAGTTGGTTTTTATTTTTTATGGAGTATAATTTAATAAAGGTACAACAAAATTTAAGAAAGGAAGGTGACTAAGATGACTAAAAATGAAATGTTTTTTGATAAATTAGAAAAAGAAACATTTGAACTTTTACAGTTTAAAGAACATTTAGTTGAAAATCATTTTCCTCAAACCTTTGAAGAACATGAAATTGATTACTTTAACGATAAAAAAATTCTTAAATTAGAGGAAGATTTAGTTGCTGCAAAAGATATAATTGAAAAGAGTTTAGATGTTTCTGAAAAACATAAAAATATGGTAGATTTTTTAGAAAAGTTATTAGATGAATTCTATAAAATGAAGAAAATGTCTTAAGGGGAGTGTTCTAAAATTTTACTATTCTATTTTATAGAAAAGTAAAAGAGAAAAGCAAGAAATTTATTTTCTTGCTTTTTCTATACTTATAGGAAACTATAAATTTTAATATAATAAGTACGAATCGAAATGTGGAATGGCCACCTTTCTTATAGAAATTTTTTGAAGCATACAAGTAAAACATTAAAATGATTAATTAACATCTTTTTTAGGTTTTCTCATATTAGCTTGCAAAATTTTCTTTCTCATTCTTACAGAAGTTGGAGTGATTTCTAATAATTCATCATCTTCAATGTATTCTAAGGCTTGTTCAAGAGAGAACAATCTTGGTGGAGCAAGTCTTACATTATCATCACTACCAGAAGCTCTCATGTTTGTAAGCTTTTTACCTTTACAAGCATTAACAGCTAAATCATTTGAACGAGAGTGTTCTCCAACAATCATTCCTTCATAAATATCTGTTCCAGGAGCAACGAATAACGTTCCTCTTTCTTGTAATCCGTCTAATCCATATGCTAAAGCTACACCAGTTTCAATAGCAACTAATACACCTCTAGTTCTTGTTGGAATAGCTCCTTTATAGTATTCATATTCATAGAATGAATGATTCAATATTCCAGTTCCTTTAGTATCAGTTAAAAATTCATTTCTAAACCCAATTAATCCTCTTGCAGGAACTTTAAATTCTAATCTTGTATGACCGTCAGTTCCTTGAACCATATTAATCATTTCACCTTTTCTAACACCTAGTTTTTCTATTACAACTCCAACATATTCATCAGCAACATCAATGATAGCTAATTCAATTGGCTCAGTTTTCTTTCCATCTTCTTCTTTGAAAATAACTTGAGGTTTTGAAACTTGAAGTTCAAATCCTTCTCTTCTCATATTTTCAATTAATATAGATAATTGAAGTTCTCCTCTACCTTTTACTGTGAAGGCATCAGTAGTTTCTTGTTTTTCAACTTTCATTGAAACATTTGCTTGTAATTCCTTCATAAGTCTATCCCAAATTTGTCTTGAAGTAACAAATTTACCTTCTCTTCCAACAAACGGAGAATTATTTACCATAAATGTCATTGCTAAAGTAGGTTCATCAATATCAATTACAGGAAGAGGCATAGGATCAATTCTACACGCAATAGTTTCCCCTACATCTAATTTTTCAATTCCAGCTAAAGAAACTATATCTCCAGCAAAAGCTTCTTTCAAATCAGTTTTTTTAAGACCTTCATATCCAATGATTTTAGATACTCTATAAAGTAATCTTTCTCCATCTCTTTTTAATAAAACTACTTCTTCACCTAATTTTACAGAACCATTATGAATTTTTCCAGTTCCAATTTTACCAACATAGTTATCATATTCAATATTAGTAACTAAAAATTGTAATGGTAAATCAGTACTTCCTTCTGGATCATCAACATTATCTAAAATAGCTTCAAATAAAGGTAAAATATCTTCATTTGTATCAGCTAAATTATGTTTAGCAATTCCATTTTTCGCAGACGCATAAACAACTGGGAAATCAAGTTGTAATTCGTTAGCATTTAAGTCAACAAATAAATCAAATACCATATCTAAAACTTCTTCTGGCCTTGCCATAGGTCTATCAATTTTATTTATGACAACAATTGGTCTATGTCCATGTTCTAAAGCCTTTTTCAAAACATATTTAGTTTGTGGCATAACACCTTCAAATGCGTCAACTAGTAATAAAACAGAATCAACCATTTTTAAAATTCTTTGTACTTCTCCTCCAAAGTCAGCATGTCCTGGAGTGTCAACAATATTTATTTTATAATCTTTATATCTGATAGAAGCATTTTTTGAGAAAATAGTAATTCCTCTTTCTTTTTCAATGTCATTACTATCCATTACTCTTTCTTCCACTTTTTCATGTTCTTTGTAAATTCCACCTTGTTTTAACATGGCATCAACTAAAGTAGTTTTTCCATGGTCAACGTGGGCAATTATTGCAATATTCTTAATTTTTTGCATTATAAACCTCTCTTTTTTAAATTTATCCTATCTATGATACCATTTTTTTTAAAAAAATCCTAGGGAAAATTATTTTAAAGGGTTTATTTTCAATATATGTAGAGATTTTATATTAATTGTACTAAAATAGAAAAAACAAGAGTTATCTTGTTTTTGAAAGGTTTATTTCAAAGGAATAAAGGGTTTCACCATCTTTATTTTCAAATATATTTGTTATGAAACCACCATTTTTCTTTATAACTTTTTGGCTTGCAATATTGTAATCTAGACAAGTTAAAACTATAGTATCAAAACCAAGATTTTTTGCTTCAATGAGACCTAATTCTAAAATTTTAGATCCATACCCTAAATTTCTATATTCAGGTGCAATGTCATAACCAATATGCCCAAAATGCTTAGAATTTTTATGCCTTATTCTTATTACTCCTACTATTTCATTATTGTCTTCAAGCCAAAATGTTGAGTAGGATGACCAACCAACAGGAAGATTTTTTCCTTTTTCATTATTATTTAAAAGTTCAATATATTTTGAAAAACTTCCAAAGGCTTCTTCGTATAAATTTATATAGAAAATATCATTTCTTATTTTATATTGATTTATATATTTTCTAAAAGTTTTTATGTATTTTATATTGGGTTTTACTAGTATCATTTTAACCTCCCAAGATTAATTTTACTTTAGAAATTAAAAGAATGCAAATATTTAAGATGAAATTCTTTAAAAAATTGGTATAAAATATATATGAGGCGATTTTTATGGGAGAAATAGTTTTAAAAGATATTTATAAAAAAATAAAAAAAATAGTTGTAACTTGGAAGTTCGTCAAAGGGAAATAGACCAGTTTATAAAGTTTCTGTAGAATTAATTAAAAGAAATTATGAAATTTATCCAATTAATCCCAATTATGAACTTATTTTAGAAAGAAAAGTTTATAAAGATATAAGAGATATTGAAGATGATGTAGATATGGCTGTATTTTTTATTAATTCTAATGTAGTTTTAAAGGAAATTGAAAAAACTTTGGGAAAAAATATAAAATATATTTGGTTACAAGAAGGAATAGTGTCTGAAGAGGGTAGAAAAATGGTAGAAATTAATAATACATTTTTTATGGAAGATAAGTGTGTTTATAAAGAATTGTTAAAAATAGAAAATTCTTAATAATTAAGGCTACACTTTTGAATAAAAATTATGTATAATAAACTAGAGATTTATACTAAAGGAGTAAATAGAATATGGATTTAGATAAAAAATTAAAGCTAGATAAGATAATGGAAAAAACTGAGTTTTCAACTGATGTAGGTAGAAAAAGAAAATTTTTAGATAAACTATTCTTAGGAACAAGAGTTTATTTTGTAATAAGATATGCCTTAATCATTTTAAAAATGTCAATAAAAGCTAAAAAAGGAAACTATGGAGTTGAAGAATTTAAGCAACATTCTATGTTAGTTTTAGATTTGGTGGAAGATTGTGGCGGTAAAGTTAAGATAGAAGGCTTGGATAATATTTGGGCGTGTAAGGATGAACCAGTAGTATTTGTTGGAAATCATATGTCAACTTTAGAAACGCAATTACTCCCTCTATTTATTTTACCAGTAAAAAATTTAACATTTGTTATAAAAAGAAGTTTACTTACTTTCCCGTTTTTTGGTCATATTATGAAAGCAACTAATCCAATAGCTGTTACAAGAATTAATCCTAGAGAAGATTTAAAAATTGTCATGGATGAAGGGATAGAAAAATTGAAAAATGGAATATCAGTAATAATATTTCAACAAGGAAGTAGAAATCCTGTTTTTAATCCAGAAACCTTTAGCTCTTTAGGAATAAAATTAGCACAAAAAGCTAAGTGTAAAGTTGTTCCAATAGCATTGAAAACAGATTTTTGGGGTAATGCAAAGTTAGTCAGGGACTTAGGGCCAATTAGAAGAAGTGAGGAAGTTCATATTTCTTTTGGGAAACCAGTAGAAGTTATTGGAAATGGGAAAGAATTGAACCAAGAGATTATAAAATTTATACAAGAAAAACTAGAGGAGTGGGGACATAATCCTGATCCAAATAGTTTATAATTAAAAGCTACTATCATAAAAATGTTAGTAGCTTTTTTTATAATTAATATAAAACTATAAGTTTCAAAGAAATTAAGTAGAGTTTACTGAATTAGAAACAACTTGGGCGTCAGCCCAACTATCCTTACGCTTCTAAGAGCTGAAGCTCTTAGAATGTCTAAACTCGCCCAGTAAGGGTTGCTGGACACCTTATAATCCAATGTAAATATTTCATATTATAAATTATAAGGGATTTCCTAAAGGACAAGCTACTTATGGTCGCAAAAAATGTCCTACGTTTACAAGATTTTTAGAGACTCTTAATTTCAGGAGGAAATTTTAGAGTAATCTTATGCAGAGCAAGCGCAGTCCAAGGGTTGAATGCTTGATTTTTAAGATTTTTGTGAAAAACTTTGTATTTTTTTATTAAAAATAGAGTTAAAATCTTTTAAAATTAATTGTTTTATATTTTTCAGTAAGCCCTAAGTACTGAGTTATTGTTAAGTAAAAAAAGTGCCAAGGCTCTTTAAATTAAAGTATATCTATTGAAGCTTTTTATATGTTATCTCAACAGGTAAATTATCTGTACTTTCATTTTCTCCAACCTCAACAATGACTCCTCTTTTTCCTGTTAAAAAAGTATAATCCACAAATGTGCTTTGTTTTTTTCCATTAATATATATTGAAAACATTTTTGTGTTTTGAGAGTAAGTAAACCCCAATTTATTAGCAGAACTGAGACCTTTTTTTAAGTTAGAAGATTTAGTCCAATCAACTATTGCTGAAGATTTTCCTTTTATAGTTTTTTTAACAGTAAATTGACCATTAGCATTAATTAATAAAGAATAAAAGTTTTTGTCATCTTTAAGCCCAAATACAATACCATAACCAGAAGTCAAAGAACCTTTAGTTTTTATTGCTTCTAAAGATTGGCTTTTAATAGGTTCTTCTATTGTTTTGCCATAAACTTTAAAAATTTCTCCAGAATTTTTATTTTCAGAGCTGTGAAAAGTAAGAGTAGAACCAGATGCTGTCCATTCTTTTAAAATTCCTGAATCAGTTGATGAATTTGTAGAGTCGCTATAGCTATTATTTTCTAGAGAAGAACAACTAACGAATGTTAAAGTTAATATTAAAAATAAGATTATTTTTTTCATAAAACCTCCTAAGTGAAAATTTGTTAATAAATTATATCATTTAAAAATATTTTTTGCTAGTTTTTTTATGAAAAATCAAACATAACAATGATGGAAAAGATATTTTTAGGCGTGTAAAATATACTAATGAAAGAGTTTTGAATTTTATAGAAAATTATTTCATTAAAT
>JAFGUR010000200.1 GCA_016938425.1 Fusobacteriaceae bacterium | reverse complement strand
GCCATTTCATGACCAAATTGATTTTCAGGGAAAATACCTGCTTCTTCTCCTCCGTGGTAATAAGCTCCGATATCCGTTCCACAGATACCTGCTTTTACTGTTTTTAATATGACATCTTTTGGCCCACATTCAGGCATTGGTATTTCTTCAATAGTTACATTTTCAATACCATGATAAATTGCTGCTTTCACTTGTAAATCCTCCTATTTAGAATTTTTTTTGTAAAAACTAAAGATTATTGCTTTCAATTTTTAAGATTAATCCATTATTGGCATTTTTTCAAAGCCTTTCATAGCTATTTATAAATATATTAAATCGAACATGTCCAAATAATTTTAACATCAATTTTGTATATGTAAAGTAGGCACATTTTTGTAACCTAGTTACTTTTTTGTAACTTTTTTGATAATGCTGCTTTATAAATGTTCTTATTAAAGAAAAAAGTAGAAAATTCTTTAATTTTCTACTTTTTATTCGTTAAACGTTATCAGTTATATTTCTTTTACTATATCCTTATATAATCTTCTCGGTCTTCTTGGGTATAATTCCTTTGATTTGTCAAAATATCCCAGAACAATTAACATAACAAGGTTTTTTCCTTCACCCAAATTAAATTCTCTTTCTATTCCTTCAAAATCTACTCCAGACATAGGGTGAGAGTCTACCCCATAATATGTAGCCATATTCATAATAGACATTGCTAATAAGCCAGCATTGCTTTCGGCAAATTTTAATTTTCTTTCTTCAGTACTTCCATACAGAAAACCGGCCGCCCCTTGAGCCCCTTCTACAGCTTCCTTATTTCCGCCCATACTTATAAGCATTTCTTCCCAAACAGGACTATCAGTTGCAAATCCATTTTTATTACCAACTATCATTAAAGTTATCGCACCATCTAAAATCTTTTCTTGATTATTTGATAATTTACATAATTTTTCCTTGTTTTCTTTAGTTTTAACTGCGACAATTTCCCAAGGTTGTAAATTAAAGGCAGAAGGAGCTAAAACAGCCTTATTTATAATATTTTCTAATATGTCTTGAGGAATTTCTCTTCCTTTTTCAAAAAAATTAACTGACCTTCTTTTTTCATAAACTTCTAATAAATCCATGACTAACCTCCTAAAATTAATTGAAACGAGATAATAATACCAGCTTTTTGTCAAAACTTAAAATAACTTATTTAAAAATATTTGAAAAATCATTAACTATATTTATGTCAATTTCATGGTTTTCTGCCATACTTTTCATTATTCCAATAGATTTAT
>JAFGUR010000199.1 GCA_016938425.1 Fusobacteriaceae bacterium | reverse complement strand
TTTTTTCCAAGAACATTAGCTTCAATTTTAACTTTATCTAAAGTTTTTGAGATAACCTCATACTTATCATAATCAGCTTCAAGCTCAAAACTTTCAAAATCTTTGATTGGCATCTCTAAAATAACAGGTTCATAACTAGCATGTCCTGCGCAAGATGAAACTGTATAATATCCTTTTTTATTTAAAATTGATATAGTACTAGCCATTAAATCATCAACTTCGAAATTTAAGTTGTTTTTATTTTCTTCAATATCAAAAGAATTATAATTAATAAATTTCACTATTCAGTAGCCTCAAAGTCTGCAAGTGTCCCATTTTCCTTAACTACTTTATTTACTTTTAAAGTAGCTTCTTTTAATTCAACATCACACTCTTTAACTAATTTCATAGCCTCTGTATATTTTTCAATCGAGTCTTCAAGTGAAACATTTCCTGCTTCTAAATCATTTATAAGTTTTTCAAGTTTCAATATTTTTTCTTCAAATTTCATACTAATTCTCCTTTACTTCATTTACATTTGCTTTTATTATACCATCTGCTAATTTAACTTCGATTATATCGTTTTTATTAATTTTGCTAACTGAATTTAAAATGTTCCCGCTAAGGTAAGTTATTGAGTAACCTCTTTTTAAAACAGCAACTGGGTTAACCAGTTCTAATTTATCTATAATATTAGACAAGCTTACCTTAAAGGGATTATAAATATAATCTGGATTTTTAAGTAAGCTATTATTTTTTAAGTTCATAAATCGCTCTTGTTTCTTGTCAAGATTATTTAAAACTAAATTATTTATTTTTTCGACCAAAATATCTAAATTTTGAATTTTATTCTCGTACATCATTTTAGGATTTTTAAGAACAAACGAGTCTTTAATTTTTGATATATTTAAAGTCTGATATTTAATGTTTTTATAAATAGCTTCATTTGCTCTTACTTTAAAATTATCAATGTTTTTAATTAAATCAAAAGCACTTGGCACAGCCATTTCAGCAGCTCCTGTTGGAGTTGGCGCTCTAAGGTCTGCTACAAAATCTGCTATTGTATAATCAACTTCATGGCCAACTGCACTAATTACAGGAACGCTTGATTCAAAAATAGCTCTAGCTACTATTTCTTCATTGAACGGCCATAAGTCCTCAATAGACCCACCGCCTCGTCCAACAATTAAAACATCTATTTCATATTTTGGATCATTAGCTAATTTTATTCCATTTACAATTGAATCTTTAGCAGCATCACCTTGAACTAAAGCTGGAAATAAAACTACCTCAGATCTTGGAAACCTTCGGTTAATAGTAGATGTAATATCTTTAATTGCAGCTCCTGTTGCAGCTGTAATTACTCCGACTCTAGCTGGTATAAGTGGAATTTGTTTTTTATGTTTTGCGTCAAAAAGACCTTCATCAGCTAATTTCTTTTTAAGTTTTTCAAACTCTAAATATAAATTACCAACACCATCTTCAAGCATTTCATCAATATAAATTTGATAAGAACCGGCAGATTCATATACGCTAATTCGGCCCATAACCAAAACTTTAGAGCCTTCCTCAGGTTTAAACGTAACTTTCGATGAAGATGTTTTAAACATAATTGCATTAATTTTGCTTTTTTCATCTTTTAAAGAAAAATACCAATGTCCAGATGAATGGGCTTTAAAGTTAGATATTTCTCCTTTTAAAAACACACTTTTCAAATTGGTATCGGTATCAAATTTATATTTTAAATATTTTGTAATCGCATCAATAGTTAAATATTTATTAGTTTCGTTATCCACAATATCCCTACTTACTATGATATATTTTGTCTAAAACCCCATTAATCATGTTTTTAACATCATCATCTGAATATTCTTTGGCAAGTTCAACAGCTTCATTTATGGCAACAACTGGTGGAGTTTCCGTATAAATAAGTTCATACACTCCCATTCTTAAAATAGCCTGATCTGTATTACCGAGCCTACTTATTGTCCATTTATTAAGATGCTCATTTGCTAATTTATCAATTTCATTTTTATAAGTAATAACACCATATACCATTTCTTTTACAAACTCATTATCAATTAAAGAAACTTCCTTAATTACTTCTTCGGTATCATAGGCCATTTTATTACTTTCATATATATTGATTTGGTATAAAATAGTCATTATTTCTTTTCTAAGTTCTGTCCTGTTTTTCATTTATATCACCTTTATCTATTTTATCACATTACACAAAAATAAGTAAGACTTCCTTACTTATTTCTAATTAATTTACGACCAGTTAAATTTTCAATTTGTTCTAAGTTATTTCCATTTACATAATACTTTTTAATAAACATTTTTATCATTTCATAATCACTAGCATTTAAACTATCTAGTTCCTCTAAAAAAC
>JAFGUR010000198.1 GCA_016938425.1 Fusobacteriaceae bacterium | reverse complement strand
TTGCTATATACTCATTTAAACCCTCTTTAGCAGAATCAAGATTGGTATGCATAGTATAAATACTTACACCATTTTTTATTAATTTTAATATCTTTCTCCCTAATACTGTAGAATCATTAATTTTTTTTATATTATCAAAAATTATTGGGTGATGAGAAATAATTAATTGGCATTTACTTTTTATTGCTTGATTTATCGCTGAATCCGTTACATCCAAAGAAATTTGGATACTATCTATATTCTCATTTCTATCTCCCAATATGAGACCACTATTATCCCATTTTTCTTCCAATTCCAATGGAAAATCTTTCTCCAATTTATTTATTATTTCATAAAGTTTCACTATTCACTCCACAACCTTTCACCAACATATCTTAATTTCCCTAAGGCTCTTTCTTTCAAAACTCTAACTCTTTCGGCAGAAATATTGAGTTCTCTGCCTATCTCTTTGAATGTATATCTTCCTTCTTCAGAAAGCCCGTAATACATTTCTATTATTCTTTTTTCCCTAACATTCAGTTTATTTAGTAAGGTTGATACTCTATTTTTCTGTTGCAAATCATTAATTGCATTGTCTATCTCATTTATTGTAGAATAGTCTTTAATATCAACATTTTCTTCCTCTTCTTTTACTTCACCATATTTCAAATTCATAAGATTCATATCAACTGCTTTTTTTACTCTTACAACATCTGTCTCACAAATTTCAAGATTTTTTGCAATCTCTTCTATAGTCGGTTTTTTACCTTCTTTATTCAGATACTCTTCTTCAAAAATACTAATTTTTTTATTCATGAGATAAATATAATTTGGAATTTTAATCATATTTACTTTTTTCTTCAAAGCATCTATAATCTCTTTTTTTATCCACCAAGTTGCATAAGTCGAGAACTTGTATCCTTTATTTACATCAAATTTATCTATTGCCGTTATAAGACCTATTGTCCCTTCCTGTATTAAATCAAGATAATAAATTCCCGATTTACAGTAATGAAGAGCTATTTTAGCTACAAGTCTTAAATTAGCCATAACAACTCTTTCTTTTGCATCTTTATCACCAGACTTTGCTTCAGTAATGTATTTAACTTCTTCCTTTCTACTCAACAATTCATATGCCGATATGTCATGAAAATACTGATTTAATATATCTTGAGTATAATAGTCTTCAAATTCTTCAAGATTTTCTGTTTCCTCTATCTCATCATAATCACTTATTATTTTTATATCATCCTTTAATGCGCTTTCGATAAGTTTTTCATAAGCTTCATCATCAAAATTAGCTTTCTCCATTATATCCTCAAACTTTTTTTGAGGAACAGCTTTATTTTTAATAATGTTATTTAATTCATCTTCAGAGATAACTTTTAATATTCGTTTCATCACAATACCCCCTTATGGCCTATTCTTAAGTATAACCTAAGAACGTACTATTTTCAAATTTACTAAAAATATTTTTTCTAAATAGAGGCTACTAAATTAGAAGCCATTTTTAAAACCTTGGGCTTCTGCCCAACTATCGCCTTTGGCTCCGCATAAAATATTCTAAGAGTTAAAGCTCTAAGAATATCTAAACCCGACCAGCAACGGTTGCTGGACACCTTGTAATTAACATAATTATTTTTATAGTATAATTTACAAGGGATTAAACGTCACGTTTAATTTAATAGAATTAATGAATCAGCATCACACATTTTCAATAAAACTTTTCAAAAATAAAAAAAATCTTACTTTAATATTTTATAAAGTAAGATAAATTATTATATGGTAGGGCGTAGGGGAATCGAACCCCTGTTGCCAGGATGAAAACCTGGAGTCCTAACCATTAAACGAACGCCCCGGTGGTGCCGCT
>JAFGUR010000197.1 GCA_016938425.1 Fusobacteriaceae bacterium | reverse complement strand
TTTACAATGTGTTTACTATTTTCTATAATTTATGTGATTATTCCTAATACAAAGGTAAAATTTAGATATGCTCTAATTTCTGGAATTTTTTCAACAATTTTAACTATAATATCTCAAAAAATATTTTTCTCTACTCAAAAATTTTTACTAAATTATAGCTTAGTATACGGAAGTTTTGCTATTTTACCAATTTTTTTACTTTGGCAAAGATTTTTTTGGAGCATAATTCTTTTGGGATGCCATCTTAATTTTATTTCTCAAAATTATTATAAATATGATTATTCTTTAAACCCTATTAAGCTTAGCTTTCATGAAAAAAAAATAATTTCTCTTATGATTATGTATATTCTTATTAAGAATTTTGAAGATAATGAATGTGAAATTACTACTGAATATGTTGCTAAAAAACTAGAAATCTCTATAAATTTAACTCAAAATTTAATTGATAATCTCATAAAAATTGGTCTTATTAACAAGATTTCTGTAGACAATAAGCCTTTTTTTTACAAGCCTTCTACCTCTATAGAAAAAATGGATATAGATTTTATAACCAAGAAATTAGAATTTTTTGGAATTAATAATTTACTTGATTTAGAAGAAAATAAGTTAAAAATTATCTATGAAAATTTAAACAATTTAATTATACATAATAAAAATACTAAATTAAAGGACTTATAATTTGATCAAAAGTATGCTATAATTTTTTTCGATATATTTCATAAACTTTAACTAAAAGGAGAATTTATGAGTAAACTAATTGAAATTATGCATTTAATACCTGGAATTTTAAAATTAATTTTAACTTCTATGACAATATTTTTAGCTAGTAGCATTGATGATTTAATTGTTCTTACTTTACATTTGGCATCAAAATCACATAAAAAAAATAAATTTTCACAGAAAGAAATATCATATGGTTATTTTATTGGTATATTTATTTTAGTTTTTTTAAGCCTGTTTGTAAGTGTTCCTATGATGGGAATTTCATATAAATATTTAGGATTTTTAGGACTTATTCCTATTTATCGTGGTGTCGCTTTATTACTACATATTAATAAGGAAGTTTCGACTTTCGTAGAACTCCCTGATCATAAAGTTGTAGATTTTTTAAAAAATTATTTTAGCCCAAATCTTTTAATAATGATTGCAATAACTTTAGTAAACGGTGGAGATAATGTTTCAATGTACATTCCATTTTTTTCTTCAATTAAATACTATGTTATTTTAATTGTTCCATTATTCTTTGTTTATAATTATTATTGGTTAAAACTAAGTCAAAAGTTAGTAGAACTTAAGCAAATTAATTATGTTCTTTCTAAACATGGTAATAAAATTGTTCCATACTTAATGATTGGTGTTGGAATATATATTATCCTTAGAAATGGAACTTTGACATATCTATTAAGATAAAAATTAATAATTAAAAGGAGCAAATTATTGCTCCTTTGTTTTTATACTTATAAAGTTGAACCTAAATTAAGGGCTTTACACAATAGAGTATTCTGCACATTTAGAAAAATAAAGTCCTAAGCTTTTTAGTCCCACTAAGCTAACGTGGCGCTGGATTCATTAGTTTATTGAGTATTGTAAGGGGTTAAGCGTTCTACGTTTAGTTTTTAATTTTGTACTGAAAATTTGAAGCGTGCAAAGGTATGAAATTAATTAAAACTCATAGTCTACTGCTATTCTATCTTTTCTAACTTTCCCAACAAATTCTCCAACCTTTAAATGTTCTGAATGATTTGCATAAATATTTAAGTCTTCTAAACTTTTAAATTCTGAAACTAAAACCACATCATAAGATTGACTTGTTCCCAAAATATCAATACCTACTTCAAGCTTTATAATTTTAGGAATAATTCCAACCAATGCTTCAAGCTTTTCTTTTATGATTTTAGCATTTTCTAATTTATTTCTTCCATCTGCAAATTCTTCTAATTTCCACATTACTATATGTTTTATCATTTTATTTTCTCCTTTTTTCTAATTACTCAAACATTCTTCGAATAAATATTTTTAATTCCATAAGCTCTGATTAAAAAGATTTACTTATAAAAAATTTTCTAACTCTTTTAAAGAATAAATTCTATCACCATTAAAATCATCTAAATATTTCTTGTAAACATCTTTTTTTTCATCTAACAAAGATTTAATCAATATTGGATGTATTCCAACTTTTTTAGCTCCTGTAAGTTCATAACTTCCACCATCACCTACATAATAACAACTTTCTGCTTTTTCATTTAACTTCTCTAACATTAAATTATAGATTTTTTCATCTGGTTTTTTAAGCTTTACGTCACAAGAGAAGACTGCTTCATCAAAATATTTAGAATAATCTAATTTTCTCCATAATTCTGGAACATCTGGTGAACAATCAGTAATTAATCCTATCTTATAGCCTTTTCTCTTTATATTCTCTAAAACCTCAATAAGATTTTCTCTATATAATCTTAATGATTTTAATGTAAAATTTCTTCTTATTTCAACTGCCTTTTTTATCTTCTCTTCATTTATTTCTCTTTTATATTTTTTTAGAATCCACTCAATATTTTCATAATTATTTTTGTACTTCCCTTTCATTCTATCATCATAAGTTTCTTCATTCCAATATTTATAAAAATCATGAAAATCTATATCTAAACTATTTGACATTTCTTTTATTAAATTATTGTATACTTCTTTTTCATATACATTAATCAAAGTTCCAAATAAATCAAAAATAAATGCTTTTTTCATTCTACCTCCAATAATATTACTATTTTTTTAGTATTAACAGTCTATACTTGACAATATTCTTGGAAGATTTTCATTAATTTATATAAAAAGAAGGCACTTTTGTGCCTTCCCAAAACTAATATTAGTCTTCTAATTTTTCAGCAGTAAAATCTAATGCTGCCATTCTTTGGTATTGTCTCCATCTTCTTTGAGCTTCATGTTTATTAGCTTTAAATAATACAGTTGCTCTTTCTGGATTTGATTTTGCCAAAGAAGCATATCTTACTTCTCCCATTAAGAATTCATCATATGTATCCCATTTAGGATCTTTTGAATCTATTTGTAATGGATTTTTTCCTTCTTTTTCTAATAAAGGATTATATCTATATAATGGCCAGTATCCTGATTCAGTTGCAAGTGCCATTTCAGTTTGTGATTTACCCATACCTTTTCTTATTCCATGGTTAACACATGGTGCATAAGCTATTATTAGAGATGGTCCTGGATAAGCCTCAGCTTCTCTTATTGCTTTTAAGTATTGAGCTTGATTTGCTCCCATTGATACTTGAGCTACATAAATATATCCATAAGACATTGCTATTGCTCCAAGATCTTTCTTTTGAATAGGCATTCCTGATGCAGCAAATTTAGCTACTGATCCAGTTGGTGATGATTTAGATGCTTGTCCTCCTGTATTTGAGTAAACTTCTGTATCCATTACTAAAATATTAATATCTTCTCCAGAAGCTAAAACGTGATCTAATCCTCCATAACCTATATCATAAGCCCAACCGTCTCCTCCGAATATCCATTGAGACTGTTTAACTAAGTAATTTTTAAGAGCAAATATTTCTGCTGCTCCTTCAAATGTAGCTGATAATAATATTGGAAGTAGAGCATTTCTTACTTCTTTAGTTATTTCTCCATCAGCTTTATTTTCTAACCATTTTTTATATAATTCAGCAACGTCTGCAGGAACTTTATCTAAAGTTTCTTCCATAATTGTTGCTATTCTATTTCTTAATGTTTCAGAACCTACATGCATTCCTAATCCGAATTCAGCATTATCTTCAAATAATGAATTTGCCCAAGCTGGTCCTTCTCCATCACAGTTTGTACAATATGGAGTTGATGGTGCTGATCCTCCATAAATTGAAGAACATCCTGTAGCATTAGCTACCATCATTCTGTCTCCAAATAATTGAGTTATTGCTTTAATATAAGGAGTTTCTCCACACCCTGCACAAGCACCATGGAATTCAAATAATGGTTTTGCAAATTGTGAACCTTTTACAGTACTCTTAGGCATTAAAGTATCTTTGTAAGAAACTTCATTGAATAAGTAATCTGCACCTTTTTGTTCTCCAGCTTCAATTTCTTGAGCTATTGGAACCATTTGTAATGCTTTTCCTTTTGGAGCTGGACATACGTTAGCACATGATCCACATCCTGTACAGTCTAAAGGAGAAATTTGAATTTTATATTGTAACCCTTCTAATCCTTTTCCTACTGGTTTTAAATTATTTTCTTTAACTGTATCTGGAGCTTTTTCCATTTCTGCTTCATCTATTAAAAATGGTCTTATTACTGCATGAGGACATACATAAGAACATTGGTTACATTGAATACAGTTTTCTTTTACCCAATGAGGCACATTAACTGCAATTCCTCTTTTTTCAAAAGCTGTTGTTCCATTTTCAAAAGTTCCATCTTCATAACCAAGGAATGTTGATACTGGTAATAAATCTCCTTTTATTTCATTTACTGGGTCAGCAATTTTAGTAATAAATTCTGGTTTTATATATGTATTTACTTTCACTTCATTTTCTAAATTTGCCCATGCTGGATCAACTTTTATTTCAACTAATTCTCCTGCTCCTCTTTCAATAGCTTGGAAGTTCATATCAACAATTTGTTGTCCTTTTGATGAATATGATTTTTCAGCATATTGTTTCATATAATTTTGAGCAGATTCAAAGTCAATAACATTTGCTAATTTAAAGAATGCTGATTGCATAATTGTATTAGTTCTATTTCCTAATCCAATTTCTTCTCCTAATTTTGTAGCATTTATTGTATAGAATTTAGCTTCTTTTATAGCTAGTAATTTTTTTACTGAATTTGGTAAGTGTTCAACTACACTATCTTTATTCCAAATACAGTTTAATAAGAATGTTCCACCTTTTCTTAATCCACTAATCATGTCATATTGTCCTAAGTAAGCTGGTACTGAACATGCAACAAAGTGTGGATTTGAAACTAAATAAGTGGATCTAATTGGAGTTTTACCAAATCTTAAATGAGATCTTGTTACTCCACCAGATTTTTTAGAGTCATATGCAAAATATCCTTGAGCATATAAATCAGTTTTATCTCCAATGATTTTAATTGAGTTTTTATTTGCTCCAACTGTTCCATCTGAACCTAAACCAAAGAATAAACATTCTCTTACATCATCATTAACTACTGATACTTCTTCTCCCACTGGTAAAGATAAGAATGTTACATCATCTTCAATTCCTACTGTAAATCCATTTTTTGGAGTATCTAATTTTAAATTATCATATACAGCTATCATTTGTGCTGGAGTTGTATCTTTAGAAGATAATCCATATCTTCCTCCAACTATAATTGGTGCTGATTTATCTTCAAAATATACATTTCTTACATCTAAATATAAAGGTTCTCCTGTTGATCCAGGTTCTTTAGTTCTATCTAATACAGCAATTTTCCTACATGTTTTTGGAATTGCTGCTAAGAAATGTTTTGCAGAGAAAGGTCTGTATAAATGAACAGCAATCATTCCTACTTTTTCTCCTTTAGCTACTAAATAATCTATAGTTTCTCTTAAAGTCTCAGTAACTGATCCCATTGCTATAACTACTCTTTCAGCATCTGCTGCTCCATAGTAATTAAATAATTTATATTCTCTTCCTGTTTCTTTTGAAATAGCTGCCATATACTCTTCAACTATTCCTGGAACTGCATCATAAAATTTATTTTGAACTTCTCTAGTTTGGAAGTAAATATCATCATTTTGAGCTGTTCCTCTTGTTACTGGATGTTCAGGATTTAATGCTCTATTTCTAAAAGCTTGTAAAGCATCTCTATCTAATAATCTGTCAAATATTTCATAATCAATTACTTCTACCTTTTGAATTTCATGAGAAGTTCTAAATCCATCAAAGAAATGCATAAATGGAACTCTTGATTTTAAAGTTGCCAAATGAGCTACTCCTGCTAAGTCCATTACTTCTTGAACTGAACCAGTTGCAAGCATTGCATATCCAGTTTGTCTTGCTGCATAAATATCTTGATGATCTCCAAAAATTGATAAAGCTTGAGCAGCTAATGATCTAGCACTTACATGAATAACTGATGGTAATAATTCTCCAGCCATTTTATACATATTTGGTATTTTTAACAATAATCCTTGTGACGCTGTATATGTAGTTGTTAAAGCTCCTGCTTGTAACGAACCATGAACTGCTCCTGCTGCTCCTGCTTCTGATTGCATTTCAACTAATTTAACTGGAACACCAAATAAATTTTTCTTCCCTTGAGATGCCGACATATCTGTGTACTCAGCCATTGGTGATGATGGTGTTATTGGATAAATCCCTGCAACTTCTGTAAACGCATAACTAGCATGTGCTGCTGCTTGGTTCCCATCCATTGTTTGCATTTTTTTTGCCATTAGCAAAACCTCCTAAATTTATTTATGTGATTTTTTTCATTACTTAAAACCTAAACAGTTAACTCTGTTCTATTAAGTTATACTTTATTTTTGAGTAAAAGTCAATTTGAAAATTGATTAAAATGTTAAATTTAACTTTAAAAATCAATGGTTAGAATAAGATTTATTTTGAATTTCAAACTATTTTTCACTTGAGATTTTAAAAAGAAAAATTGAAAATACTAGACTTCGTGAGTATAAATTAAAGCTAGCTTGTATCGTTTGTGAATTTTTTAGTTAACTATAATCGAACAGTATGCTTTTTATATTTTTAACAGTAGTTAACACCTTCCAAATCAATCTTTGGATTTATTGTCCTTTATATACAGTTTATTTTTTATGAATAGTGTTTAAAAAAAGAAATTAATTTTCCGAATTCAAGACAAGTTCAATAAAGCAAAATACTATAACTTATTTTAAATTATTTTTGACTAAGATTTTTTCAATTTTTTGGTATCAAATTAAAAAAATTCATATATTTTCTATAAGAAATATAGTATTCAAACCTTTAATTTTATAAATTTCTATATAATGTAAAAAAAGAGAAAATAAATTTCTCTTTTTCTCATTAATATTTACAAGAATTCTTCATCAAAATACCTATTTGATAAAATTAATTAGTTTTTAGTTATTCTATATGTATCTTCAGCAATTACCAATTCTTCATTAGTGTTTATTCTATAAACTTTAACTTTACCTTTACTAATTAACAATTCTCCATCTAATCTTTCAGTTTCTATTCTTGAATTAAATTCTTTATCTATTTCTACGCCTAAAAACTCTAATCCTTCACATATTTTTTCTCTTGTTACTCCAGAATTTTCACCTATTCCACCTGTGAAGCAAATTGCGTCTACTCCACCTAATGTTGCTGCGTAACTTCCAATATATTGTTTAATTCTATATGTTAACATATTAAATGTTAATGTTGCTCTTTCATCTCCGTTTAAATAATCATCTCTTACATTTCTAAAATCACTATTCTTTTCATATATACCAAGAATTCCTGATTTTTTATTCATATAAGTATCCATTTCATTTATAGACATATTTCTTTTTTCCATTACATATAATACCGCTGCTGGATCAATATTTCCACATCTAGTTCCCATCATTAACCCTTCTAATGGAGTTAATCCCATTGAAGTATCTATACATTCACCATTTTTTACAGCTGAAATGCTTGAACCATTTCCTAAATGACAAATAATAACTTTGCTTTCTTTTGTCCCTAAAATTTCTGTTGCTCTTTGTGAAACATATTTATGAGAAGTTCCATGAAAACCATATTTTCTAACTCTTAACTCTTCATAATCTTGATATGGTAATGGATACATATAAGCATAATTAGGTAATGTTTGATGGAATGCAGTATCAAAAACTGCTACATTAGGTTTTCCTGGCATTAATTCCATACAATTTTTAATTCCCATTATATTTGCTGGCATGTGTAATGGTCCTAATGGAACATTTTCTTCTAATTTTGCTAAAACTTCTTCAGTTATTAAAACAGAATCTTTAAACGTTTCAGCACCATGTAATACTCTATGCCCCACTGCATCTATTTCTTCAATTGATTTTATAACTCCATTTTCACCTTGTAATGTTTTTAATACCAAATCTATTGCCTCTTTATGAGTAGGCATTCCATGTTCCACTTTTGTTTTATTTCCATGAGCTTTATAAGTCATTTCAGAATCAGCTGTTCCAATTCTTTCGCAAATACCTTCAGCTACGGTTTTTTCATTGCTCATATCAATAACTTGGTATTTTAATGATGAACTTCCACTATTTAAAACTAAAATTTTCAAAGCAAACCCCTCCAATAATATATTATTCAGCTTGACATGCTGTTATTGCTACAACGTTTAATATATCTTCTACAGAACATCCTCTTGACAAATCATTTACTGGTTTGTCTAGCCCTTGCAATAAAGGCCCATATGCTTCTGCATTTGCTAATCTTTGAACTAATTTATAGGCAATATTCCCAGCTGATAATGTAGGAAATACTAATACATTTGCTTTCCCAGCCACTTCTGAATCAGGAGATTTTAATTTCCCTACTGCTTCTACTAATGCTGCGTCTGCTTGTAATTCTCCATCATAGTGAAAATTAACTGCTCTATTTTTCAAAATTTCAGTTGCTTCTACAACTTTATCAACATCTTCATGTTTAGCTGATCCTTTTGTTGAAAAAGATAATAATGCTACTTTTGGTTCCATATTTACCAAACTTCTTGCTGAACTTGCTGCAGAAGTAGCTATGTCCGCAAGTTGTTCTGACGTAGGATTTGGAACAACTCCACAATCTGAAAAAATCAAAACTCCATTATCTCCATATTGTTTACTTACTTCTGGCATAACCATTAAAAAACATGATGAAACTGTTTTTAAACCCGGTTTTGTCCCTACTACTTGAATAGCTGCTCTTAAAACGTCTGCTGTTGGCGATGAAGATCCTGCTACCATCCCGTGTGCATCTCCAAGTCTTACCATCATTGCTCCAAAAAATCTTGGTTCAGTAGACATTATTTGTCTTGCCACTTGCTCTGTCATACCCTTTTTTTCTCTTAATTTTACAAATTCTGCAACATAATTATCAAATTTAGAATAATTCTTAGGATTTATTATTTCTATTCCTTCTAAATTTACTCCATACTTTTTAGCATCTTCTCTTAGTCTTACTTCTTCTCCGACTAAAATTACATTTGATATTCCTTCTTTTTTTATAAGTTCTGCTGCTCTTATTACTCTTTCATCATCTGACTCAGGTAAAACTATTGTTTTTCCTAATTGTTTTGCTTTTTCTTTAATTTGATCAATAATACTCATAGTTCCTCCAAACTTTAATAGGTGTTAAATCTATTTTAACACATTAAAAAAATTTTTTCAAAGTTTTTTGAATTTTTTTATATGTAAAGAAAACAAACACTTTTAATCAAAAATTGCTTCTATGTACTCTTTGACGTCAAACTCCCTTAAATCATTAATCCCTTCACCTACCCCTATGTACTTAATAGGCTTCTTCAACTCTTCTGAAATTGCGAAAATAATACCCCCTTTTGCTGTTCCGTCCAGTTTTGTTACAACAAACCCTGTTAGATGTGTAACCTCATTAAACACCCTTGCTTGTGTAAGACCATTTTGTCCAGTTGTTCCATCTATAACTAGTAAGCTTTCATAAGAAATTCCTTCTCCTATTTGCTTTTCTACAATTTTATTAATTTTTTCAAGTTCTTTCATTAAATTATTTTTATTATGTAGTCTTCCTGCTGTATCAATAATTGCAACATCTGCATTTTTACTTTTAGCAAGTTGAAGAGTATCAAATACAACTGCACCAGGATCGCTTCCTTGACTATGCTTTACAATTTCAACGTCTGCTCTTTTTGCCCATTCCTCTAGTTGCTCAATGGCTGCCGCTCTAAATGTGTCTCCTGCACCTAAAATAACTTTTTTACCTTCTGATTTTAATTTACTTGCAAGTTTTCCTATTGTTGTAGTTTTCCCAACTCCATTTACCCCTACAACTAAAATAACATTAAGACCTGGTTTATTTACATTTAATCCTGTATTTTCTTTAACTAAAAAATTTGTCATTACATCCTTTAAGACACCATAAACTTCTTGAGGATTTTCAACTTTTCTAGCTTTTACTTCTTTTTCAAGTTCAGAAACTATTTTTAGTGTCATCTCCATTCCTATATCAGATTGGATTAAAATATCTTCTAACTCTTCATATAATTCATCATCTATTATTTTTTTCCCTAAGAAAAAACTTTTTACTTTTCCAAAAAGTCCTTCTTCACCTACACTTCTACCTAGTTTTTCCTTTAAACTTTCGAAAAAACCTTTTTTTTCTTCCTTTTCTTCGTCTTTTTTAAAAAGATTCTTTAAAAAACTCATATTTCCTCCAAATTTATTTTAATATTTAGTTTGTTGTAAAACTCCAACACCTTTATTTTACTTACATAAAAAACTACGTTTCTTATATAATCCCCCACCTTCGGTAGGGAAAGAGAGGGAGAGTCGGGACGAAGCCCGAACCCACGGCAAGGAAGTATCCTCGCCACTCCTCTAAAATCAGTAAAAATAATATTTGTATTATTTTTAACTATGTACATATATTTTTTAATTTTGCAACTAGCTATATTTTAATATTTTATAGATATCCACATTAAAGTCTATTCTCATCTTCTAAAATTCTTATAATTTCCTAAAAGTACAAGAAAAGTGGCTAAGCCACTTTCTAATCAATTACAAAATTTCTTCTAATATTAGGACTATACCACATTTAATCTACATATACAATATTACTTTTTATTTTCTTTTTCTCTTTCAGCTTGTGTTTTACTATGATAGTAAGGTTCTAAAATTATTGGGTTCACTTTTTCTAAATTTAATGCTTTTTCTGCCAAAATAGAAGCCTTTGGTAAAATTCTACTTTCAGGAAGAAATATAGCATTCTCTCCCATTATATTTATAATTTCATTTTTATAAATATAGCTTGCATCTCCAGTAAAACAAATTTTTCTGTTTTTTAATGTTTCTAGAATTTTTTCTAATTCACCATCCATATAATTTGATATTCTTTTTGTTTTACTGGTATTTTTCTCATAAATCGAGTAATAAACTCTTCCTTTTCTTGCATCAATTAGAGGAACTACTTCTCCTTCGAATATTACTTCTTCAGCTAGTAAATCTAAAGTATTCATTGAAACAACTTCTATATTTTTACCAAATACCAAACCTTTCACAATTCCCATACCTACTCTAATTCCAGTAAAAGATCCTGGCCCTTCAGTAACTGCTATTTTACTTAAATCATCTATTTTTTTTTTAGATATCTCAAACAAATAATCTATAGCTTTCATCATTGTATCTGAATGGTTTCTATCAATATTTATTATAATTTCTCCCAACAGGCCTTTTTTATCATCAAAAAGTGCAACAGAACCAGCTTTTGTCGATGTATCAATTGCTAAAACCAACATTTTTCAACAACTCTCTTTCTCTTTCTCTATTTCCTTCTACCCTTACCTCAATGTTTCTACTTTCTTCTCCTGTATACTCTAAAAGAATTTTTATATATTCCTTTGGAAGTTCAGTTTCAATAATATTTCCCCATTCAATAATTGTCACACCTTCACCATAGATATAATCTTCATAACCTATTTCATATATTTCCATTGGATCAGATATTCTATAAACATCAAAATGATATAAAGGAAACTTCCCACTATTATACTCTAAAACATAATTAAATGTAGGGCTTTTTATATTTTCTTTTATCCCTAATTCTTTAGATATTTTTTGAACAATTGTTGTCTTTCCAGTTCCTAAATCTCCTTCTAAAGAAATCACATCTCCAGACTTTAAGTATTTAGACAATTTTACAACTAATTCATCTATTTCCCCAAAAGAAAGATTCTTTTTCATAACCTTTACTCCTTACTTGCAATTTTCTTAACTACATTTGTTGTCGATTTCCCCTCTACTAAAGAAACTATTTCAACTGTTCCGCCATAGCTTTCTACAACTTTTGTTTCAGGTAAATCATCTTTTTTATAGTCTCCACCTTTAACATGAATTGATGGTTTTAATTCTCCGATTAACTCTACTGGAGTATCTTCTGTAAATATAACTGTATAATCTACTGATTTTAGTCCTGTTAAAAGTTCCGCTCTATCTTCTTGATTATTTATTGGTCTTGTTGGTCCCTTTAATCTTTTTACCGATTCATCTGAATTTACTCCTACGATTAAATAATCTCCGAATTCTTTAGCTTCTTCTAAATATCTCATATGCCCAACATGAAGTATGTCAAAACAACCATTTGTAAATACAACTTTTTTACCATTTATCTTTAACTCTTCAATTTTTTTCTTTGCTTCTTCCCTTGTTAAAACTCTTTTCACTTATTCCACCTCATAATTTTAATTGATTTTTTTTATTTTTATAAATTATATCAATTTTCTTCTCCGTTTTCAATTTATATTAACTTATTGAAAAATTTTAATAGAGTGACTTCACTTATATAAAAACTTAATTTTCACTAGTAATTAGGAACTACTGAAAAATAAAAAACTATTGATCTTAAAAGTTTTCAATCTTATTTTTAACAATAAAGGTGACTCTGTCACATTTTGATTTGCACTTATTACATAAAAATTTGTAATTTTCTATAAGTATAAAAAGAGGCCTAAAGCCTCTTAATTATTTTGTTCCAAATATTCTATCTCCAGCATCACCTAAACCTGGATAAATGTATGATTTTTCATTTAATCCTTCATCAACACAAGCTACATAAATATCAACATCTGGATGTTTTTCTTCAACTTTTTTTATACCTTCTGGCGCTGCAATAATGCACAAAAATTGAATATCTTTACAACCTTTTTCTTTAAGATAATCAATAGCATAATTAGCTGATCCTCCTGTTGCAAGCATAGGATCCACTAAAAATACTTTTCCTTTTTCTATTCCTTGAGGTAATTTACAGTAATAATAAACCGGTTCTAAAGTTTCCTCATTTCTATAAACTCCTATATGCCCAACTCTTGCTGTAGGTATTAAGTTTACAATTCCTTCTACCATTCCTAATCCAGCTCTTAATATAGGAACTATAGAAACTTGAGATGCCAAAACTTTTGTTTTAGTTTTTTGGATTGGCGTTTCTGTGTCAATTTCTTTTAATTCTAATGTTTTTCCTGCTTCATAAGTCATCAAACTAGCTATTTCATTTAGATTTTCTCTAAAACTCTTTGTATCTGTATTCTTATTTCGTAGATACGATAATTTGTGTTGTATTAACGGGTGATTCATTTCAAAAACTGCCATTATTCCACTCCTATCTTATTCAATTTCTCTTTTAATTTTATTAAATCTACTTTTATTATTACTATAGAATTGTCATTTTTATCCCATTCTTTTGATATAACTGGGCTTTCTTTGATAACCTCTCCAAAGACTACTTGAAGAGCTGAATTTGTTGTAGCAAGTTCTTCTAATGTTCTGCCTTTTTTATCTTTTATAGCTTTTAAATAGGCCACTAATTCTGTTAGTGCAACTTTTTTTGCTTCATCAGAAGATTCTAGTTGTCTAAAAGCTGGAGTTTTACCTCCTTTTGCTATACCAGTTCCTTCTATTTCAATCGATTTTATATTTGCCAAATCTTTAACATAAACATTTGCAAACAAATTAGTCATCATACCTAAAAATAATATCATAAACATTACATTTCTAATTTTCATAAAATACACTCCTTTTAGAGACTTTTCTCTAACAACTTTGTATACTTATTGCAATTTTTATTCTACTACTTATATTTTACCATAATTTTTATTTTTTTCCAACTATATGACTATTTTTTTATAAAATCAAAATAATATTTTAGCCTATCTATTAATTTTTTTAAATTATATTTATATCTTTGCATAAAAAAACAGGACTACTTTGCCCTGTTTTTTTATTTAAGACCGTATTTTTGTTTAAATTTGTCAACTCTTCCAGTTTCGTCTACGAACTTAGCTTTTCCTGTGTAAAACGGATGACAACTTGAACAAACAGCTATATTTAACTTATCACCTTTAGCATAAGTTGATCTTGTTTCAAATTTATTTCCACAAGAGCATTCAACTTCAACTACTTTGTAGTTTGGATGTAAACCTTCTTTCATTACTTTTCCACCTCTTTCAAAACTTTATAATCGAAATATATTGTATCATAGACTATAGAAATTTTCAAGCACTTTTTCCCTTTGGAAATACTTATAATCTCTATAATCTTTCATTCATTTAGCAAAACATTATACAACATCTATATAAAAATTGCAAGTAACATTTAATTTTATCTATGAAATCCTAGATCTGCTGGATTATAATCACCTGATATGTAGAATATTTCCCCACCCTTTTGCTCATATGCAACTCTAAGTTCTTTCACTAATTTAATTAACTCCACTGTTCCTTCATCTAAAGAACCTAATTTTCCAATTCCCTTTGACCAATATTCCAAAATTAATTTACTATCCCCAAAAATATTTTTTACATCTGTTTTTAAAGCAAGCTTTAAAGCTATATATATCCCCATTAACTCGCCATAATTATTTGTAGAACCTTCTTTACATAAATAATTCCCAAATTCATTTACTTTTTCTTTTGGTACTATTTTTCCTACCAATGAAATTCCTTTTCTATCTGTAACTCTTACTTCTACCCCTATTCCTCTACCTGTTCCAGCATCAAAATATATTCCTTCAGATAAATTTTCTTTAATTTTATTTATATCTTCATATTCTGCACCATGCTCAAGCCATTTTTCAGCTTCACTGTAAGTTTTAAATCCCTTATATCTCACTTTTTTGTTTTTCATTGATTTTTGACATAAATTCCAGTCATCATAAATTTTTGAAAGCTCAGTTTCAACATAATAAACAGCATAATATTTCTTTATTTTTTTAACTTCTTCGTAATCACCTTTTAACCATTTTTCAGCATCCAATTTTTTTTCAAAACTTTTATATTTGGCTCCTTTTACACCCTTACATATTTCTTGGCACATTTCCCAAGTATCTACTATTCCAAATGTAGTTTCATTTAAATAATATGAATAGTATTTCTTCTTCATTTCTCCTCACAATCCTTATAACTCAATAAAAACAATATCATTTATTTCTTTTATTTTTTCTGTTTCTATATTTGATAAGCTCATTTTGTACGAAACTCTTTCTTCAAAAGTCTTCTCTAAAACCTCAATTCTATTTTCATTAATAAATCTATCAATTTCAGAACTTTTACTGTAACTAAAATCTATTAAATATATCTTTTTCTCAATATAATCAACTATGCCTGATTCATTAACAGCAAGTTTGGCAGTTTTTGCATAGTTTCTAATAAGTCCTCCTGCCCCTAACTTTATACCTCCAAAATAACGCGTCACAACTACAACTACATTAAATACTCCTAATGTAGTTAGTATCTCTCCTATGGGCTTACCTGCTGTTCCACTTGGCTCCCCATCATCATCAAACTTATAATATTCCTGTCCATTTTCTATGATCCTATATGCTGAGCAATTATGTGTAGCATTAGAGTGCATTTCTTTGATAGTTTTTATAAAATTTTCTGCTTCTCTTATACTATTTATTGGCTTTATATACCCAATAAATTTTGATTTTTTTTCTTCAAATTCAATTTCAGTCTCTTTTAAAACTGTTTTCATTTACTTTCTTCCTCTTTTAAATTTTCAATTTGCTTCTTTGCCAAATTATAAATATATTTTTCATCTTTTATATTTTTATCATTTAAAACTTTTTTAAAATAATTATGAGCTTTTTGATAATCTCCAACTCTCCTTGAAAGTTCAGCTATTAAATAAGCTAAGCCATTTTCACTTAACATTCCATTAATTGATTTAGCTGTTAAATATTTTTTTTCATATAATTCTAAAGCTTTTTGCATATTTTCTTTTTCTCTAGGATAATCCTTTAAATTCCTATAAAGCCAAGCCTTTTTTAAAAATAAATTAGCCAAATGAGATTCATTTACTTTTTCATATAAATCATTTGTTTCTATTGCTAAATTGAAACTTTCTATAGCATCCTCTATACTTCTCTTTTCTTTAAAATTACTTAGTGTTTGCCTTTTCTCAGAAGAAATCCTTTTTATATTTTCACTTGAAAGTTTCTCAAAATCCTGAAAAACTTCTGCATAATAACAATTTGTACACACATACACATCATACATTATTGGATCTATTTTTTCGAAAACTTCATGAAAATCTGACTCTTTTTCAATTAAAACTTGAGATTTATTTTTATAATTATATGTCTCAAATTCATGATTACATACTGGACATTTTACTTTTTTCTTCCATAAATATTTTTTATCTTCATCTATTTCCACTTCTTTATGATTTATAATTTCAGGAATGGATTTTGATTTTTTACCTTTTATTACTATTTTTTTATTTCCTAGCAAAATTTCATTTACTCTATCTCTTAAAACATCTAAATCCAGAGGTTTTAGTAAATAATCATGTATTCCAAATTCAGTAACATTAATTACAAGACTTTTTTGTCCAAAAGCTGTAAGAATTAGTACTGGTGTATTAACTCCCATTTCTCTTATTTTTTCTAGTACTTCTTCACCTCTTATATCAGGTAAATCTATATCCAAAATAATTAAATTATACTTCTTATACTTCAACTCTTTTAAAGCCTCTTTCCCTCTATCTATACACTTAACTGAATAATTGTCATTATAATTTGTTAATGCTTGTTCATATAGTAGATGTGCTGCTTTTATATCTTCTACTATAAGAATTTTATATTCTTCCATTTTTATCCTCCTTAAAGAATATTATTTATAATCGTTGCAAAACTTCAATGCCTCTATTTTACTTATATAAAAACTGGTTATGTACTCTCTCCACCTGCCGAGAGGAAAGAGAGGAAGATTCGGGACGAAGCTCGAATCCATGACAAAGGCTCTGTCCTCGCCACTCCTGTAAAATCAATAAAAATATTATTTGGTATTATTTTCAACAGTGTACATATAATTTTTTAGCTTTGTAACTAACTCGAATATTTATTTAGCTCGTTGTAAAATTTAAACTCACAACAAAAATCTATGCTTTATCAATAAAAATATTATTTGTTTTAAGTCTAATTAATAAATGGTTTTCTTTCTTGGTAAAGACAACTTATATTTTATAGCAATTATTCTTAATATAAATATGAGTAATATAATTCCATTAGAATAAATTTGCTCTGGTATTTTTGTATAAACTTTAAATACATAATAGAGCATCCCTCCAACTATACATAAAGTCGCATATAAATCTTCTTTTAAAACAATAGGAACTTCTCTAACCAAGCTATCACGAATTATACCTCCACCAACACCTGTTAATGTAGCCATTAATGCTGTCCCCATTAAACCTATTTTCTCATTTGAGGTAAATGCTGCTTCTGCTCCTATTATTACAAAAACTGCCAAACCTAAAGCATCTGTTATTGCAATTAATTTCCCTAAAGAATGTAAATTATGAGCTATTAAATATCCTATAATTGATATTACAATGGATAAATAAATATCTCCTTCATTTACTATTGTTCTTGGAGTTCTATTCAATAAAATATCACGAATTATTCCTCCACCTGTTGCTGTAATTGTTCCTAAAACAATAATTCCAAATATATCCAATTGATGTTTTAATCCTTTTAATACTCCAGAAAGAGAAAATGCGATAACTCCTATTATATTTAAAAGTGAGGTTATTTCCATTATTAAACTCCTGTTATTAATTTAATTATTCTAACAAAAAAATAATGAATAGGGTTAAGTATTATATTTAGTATATTTGTCCATATCAATATTAATATTATTAAAAATCCATATTTTTCTAAAATTAAATATTTATACTCATATTTTTTATTCAAAAATAACGTTAATATTTTGGATCCGTCTAAAGGTGGTATTGGCAATATATTAAATGAAGCTAATAAAACATTCAAAGAAAAAACATAACTAGCAATTTCTCTTATTTCAAACAAATATCTATCAAAATAACTTGTTGTAAAAAGTATTTTATATACTAATGCTGCTATTATTGCTAATATCAAATTTGTCGCTATTCCTGCTATCGCAACAAAAAAAATACTTATTTTTCCATTTTTTAAATTTCTATAATTTACAGGAACTGGTTTCGCCCACCCAATAGCTGGAATTCCTAAAAAAACTAATGTTAGCGGTAATAATATCCCTACTATGTCCACATGCTTTAAAGGATTTAAAGTTAGTCTTCCCATATTTTTTGCTGTATTATCTCCATTAAGATAAGCTACAAATCCATGTGCGACTTCATGAAAAACAATAGACATCATAAAAATTAATACATAAAATACAACTAATTTATTTTCTTTTATACTTGAAACAAACTTATAACTTCCATAGAAAAAAACTAAAAGCAAAATTAGTTTTGATAATGGAGAAAAATTTCTTGTATAAAATTTTAACTTTTCTAATATTTTTTTCATTAGAAATCCCTACTTCCTTAATAATATTTTAATTAGTTTAACATATTTAATTCTCATATGCAATTTTCTTATTTATGCTTTTTATAGGAAAATTGATTTTTCATATATATTATCTCTAAATTTTGAATTGTTACTTTATCTCCATTATTAACTGTATATTTATTACTATGTACAATTTTTTCTGAATTTTTCTTATCAACTATAACTACGTTACTTTTGCTTAAATAATTTTGAATTTGCTCATTTGGTTTCTTTACAACAATTACTTTATATTGTGGAAAGTAAATCATCTGTTTATTTTCTATAATTTTATAAGTCTCTATTTGATAAAAAACTACTAAAACCATTAATCCATAATATAATTCTTTCCTTTTTTTTATTATTAAAAATAAGTTTAAAAAAATTAAAAACAAAAGATAAATACTTATATTCTTTTTTAACTCTAAATTTAAAAAAGGGATTTTACTACAAGTATTTATAAAAACATCAAAAATGTCGTAAAACAATTGAGTTATAGGAGCTAGTATGAAACCTATTTTTAAAAAATTTAAGAAAACATTTAAAAATATTAATGTTATCAATATTTCACCCCAAAAAACTATAAAAATATTTGGAAAAAAAGAAAATAAAGGCAATGCTCCAAAAAAATAAACTAAGAATGGTAATGTACATATTTGAATAGATATTCCTAAAATAAATATATTTAAATATTCATTTTTATTCTTATATACAGGATATAAATAAAGTATCCCAAAAAGTGCACCAAAAGATAATAAAAATGAAATATCCTCTATAAAACTTGGATATATGCTTAAAGAAACTATAATTGCCAAACAATAACTTTTTTTTACATCAGATTTTTCAAAAAATATTTTTGATAATAAGAAAATCCCTCCCATAATATAAGCTCTTACTACTGATGGATTATCTCTTAATACCATTGTATAAAATGTAAGCAAAATAAATGTTAGACTATATTTATATCGATAAGAAAATCCAAAAAAATTAAAAATAAGTAGTGATAAATAGATTACTATTCCTACATGAAGACCTGATATGGATAAAATATGGGATGCTCCTACATATTTATAATTTTCAACAGTTTCATGACTCAAATCGCTTTTTTCACCCAATATTATTGCCTTTGAAAAATTCTTAAGCCCACTACTAAAATTTAAACTTTCTATTATTTGTCTAATTTTTTTTCTAAAATTATTAAAAACACTTTCTTTCAAATATAGAATTTCTCCATCAACACTTTTATTTTCCACTTTTAAAACTCTATATTCCAGTGTATAGAATCCTGCTAAATTTTCTAAATTAGTATTTTTAATATAATATTTTTCTCCAACTGGA
>JAFGUR010000196.1 GCA_016938425.1 Fusobacteriaceae bacterium | reverse complement strand
TTATAATTTCTTATAAATATAGAAAAGCTTAGTTAATTAAAAAACTAAGCTTTTTAATTTTATTAAAGGATTTTTTAAAAAATAATAGAATAGTAAATATGGTAATAATTATTTAGGGGGGCGCACCATGGAAAATTACAATATTGTTCCTTTTAGCAATATAAAAAAAGTGTTACCTATTTTAAATAAAATTTCTCTTCTTGGAGGCTTATCTCAAAGCGAAATTTCCCAAGTTTTTTCATTATCAGAATGGAAATCATTTAATAAAAATGAAATAATATTTAAAAAAGGGGATTCACCTAATTATATATATATAATCATTTCTGGACAAATTAAGCTTTATATTAGTAATAGTAATGTTGAATATGAATTTTTAGATTTTACAGTTGGAGACTGCCTAGGGGAAGCTTCGCTTATTTCTATTGAACCTCATGGTGGAACAGCAATTTGTCAAAAGAAAACAGAATGTATTATGATTTCTAGAAAAACTCTTTTTAACCTACACAAAAATTATCCTACACTTTTTTCAAAAATCATACTCAATATTGCTAGAGAACTAGCTAGACGCCTACATAAAAACACAGATATTCTAGCAAAATATATGTCTCTTCATAGCAATATTAATTGATTTTATTAATTAAAGCTCCTATTTTTTCAACTTCAATTTTTAATATATCGTCTTTTTTAAGAAATTTAGGAGGTGTGAACCCCATCCCTACTCCTTTTGGAGTCCCTGTAGCAATTATATCTCCTACTTTTAATGTAGTTCCTTGAGATAGTTGAGAAATAGCATAATCGATACTAAAAATAAAATTTCCAGTATTACTACTTTGACGTAGTTCGTTATTTACATAAGTTTTAATATCTAATTTAGGTGGATATGAAGTTTCGTCTTTTAATAATATCACTGGCCCTAAAGAACAGGTATTGTCTAAACTTTTACCCTTAAACCATTGAGAATGCTTTTGTTGTAAATCTCTAGCAGAACTATCATTTAAAATGGTGTATCCAAATATATAATCTTTCACATCTTCTTCTCTTATGTTTTTCCCTTCTTTTCCAATAATTACAGCAAGTTCTCCTTCATAATCTAAACTTTTAGTAACTTCTTCATTTAAATCTATATTTTCATAAGGATTTACAAATCGATTTATCATTTTTGTAAAAAATATAGGTTCTCTAGGTCTCCCTAAATCTTTATCAATTCCTCCTGTTGCACATTCATTAACATGGTCTAAATAATTTTTCCCAAGGCAAATAACATTTCTTATAGGCTCTTCAATGGGAGATAAAATAGTGTAGTCACTTAGCGAGTAAGCCTCTATTTTCTTAATTTGATTAAAAAGTTCATTTAAATCAAATATTTTTATAAATTCTATTAATTCTATTTCTTTTTTATAAATATCTTCTAAAAAGTATAACTTTTCTTCAAAAACTATACTATTTTTTATATTACCTTCTTTATTAACTCTAATAAATTTCAATATTATCACCTCATATAAAGGATAAATGAAAAGTTGAAAAAAGTCAATAATTGTCCTTATATTTAATATACAAATTTTTTTAATTCTTTACTTTGTTGTCATTATTGTGTATAATTTCGGTAGTATTTTTTAAATGGGAAAAATAACTATTCATATATATAAAATAATTGGAATAAAATTTTTATTATGAATAGTTGAAAAAATTTATATACAGGGGGTAAACTGTGGAAAAATTTAAGGTAATCGTTGCAGAGAAAATGGACGATTGTGGGATTGAACTTTTAAAAGAGAATTGTGATGTAACTTTGGCCATTGATAAAAGTAGAGAAGAGCTTCTTTCTGTAATACATGAATATGACGCATTAATAGTTAGAAGTGTAACAAAAGTAGATGCAGAGCTTATGGATAAGGGAACTAATCTTAAAATTGTAGGAAGAGCCGGAAATGGTATAGATAATATTGTTGTCCCTGAGGCTACAAAAAGAGGAATTATTGTTTGTAATACTCCTGAAAGCAATACTATATCTGCTGGAGAATTGGCTATTGGCCTAATGCTAGATGGGTGTAGAGATATCTCTTATGCTGATAAACATTTAAAAGAAGGAAATTGGAATAGAAATAATTTTGAAGGAACAGAGCTTTTCAATAAAACTCTTGGAATTATTGGGTTAGGTAGAATAGGTTCTATTGTTGCTACTAGAATGAAAGCTTTTGGAATGAATTTAATTGCTTATGATCCTTATATTCCTGATTCAAGATTTGAAAGATTTGGATGTAAAAAAGTTTCTTTAGATGAACTTGTAGAGCAAGCAGACATTATTACTTTACATACTCCTAAAACAGTAGAAACTACAAAAATGATTTCAGATTCTCAAATTGAGAAAATGAAAAAGGGAGTAAGGCTAGTTAATGCTGCAAGAGGGGGATTAATTGATGAAGAAGCTGCATATAGAGGGTTAAAATCGGGGAAAATTGCTAGTTTAGGTTTAGATGTTCATGAAAGTGAACCAAGAAAAACGTCTCCTTTATATGAATTTGAAAATGTTACAGTTACTCCTCATATTGGTGCAAATACTGTGGATGCTCAAAAAAATGTTGGAAAAGTTGTTGCAGAGCAAGTTATTGCAGGTCTAAAAGGTGAAGTTGTATCAACAGCTGTTAATTTACCTGCAATTAATTTAGAAGAGTTAAAAACAATTAAACCATTTATAGATTTATCTGAAAAATTAGGTAAATTTTATTTTCAAATGGAAAAAGAAAAAATTCAAAAAGTTGAAATTTCATATTGGGGAAATATTACTAAATATGACACAGGTCTTGTAGGCCTTAGCTTCTTAAAAGGATTATTAACTCCAATACAAGACTCCCAAGTAAACTATATAAATGCAAAGGTTATAACAGAAAATTTAGGAATTGGTTTTATTGAAAACTCTTGTAGTGATTCGTATAATAATTTTTCTAGCTTAATTAAAATAAAAATTACAAAAAATAACGGAGAGAAATTTACTTTATCTGGAACTTTGGCAGCTAATGGAGAAGGTAGAATTGTTGAATTAAATGGTTTTGAAATAGATGTTACTCCATACAACCACATTCTTTATATTAAAAATGAAGACGTTCCTGGTGTGATTGGAATTGTTGGAACTTTAGTTGGAGAAGCTAAAATAAACGTTGCAACAATGCATGTTGGAAGAAAAGTTAAAGGTGATAAAGCAATAATGCTTTTAAACATTGATAACTCTTTATCTAATGAAACTTTAGATAGATTCCAAAATAATAAAGATATAATTTGTGCACAAGTAATATCTTTATAGTTGTATTATTTAAGTATTTAAATATAAAAACAGGTATAATTTACCTGTTTTTTTAATTACACTTGTAGAATGATCATTTCACCTAAGAAAGTTACAGCTACGCTTTTAATAATGTGAGACCATCAAATACAATTTATATTTTTTTAGTACATGAAAGATTTCTTGTATAGCAATTAACACCAAAATCGTCGCTTAATTTTTAAAGCTTTGCGGCGATTTTATTATCTATTCCAATGGGTGTTAAATTTTTATATAAATCAAAAAGAGAGATTCAATATTTTGAATCTCTCTTTACTTTTTATAATTCTTCTCCATTTGTTGCTATAACATTTTTATACCATTCAAAAGATTTTTTCTTATATCTTTTATTTGTTCCTTTTCCTTCATTGTCTCTATCTACATAGATAAATCCATATCTTTTTTTCATTTCACCAGTTCCTGCACTAACTAAATCAATGCATCCCCAAGAAGTATATCCTAGTAATTCTACACCGTCTTTTACTGCTTCTATCATTTCTTTTAAATGTTCTTTCATATAAGCAATTCTATAATCATCATTAACTGTTTCATTTTCTAAGACATCGACAGCTCCTAATCCATTTTCAACTATAAATAAAGGCTTTTGATATCTGTCATACATTGTATTCATTGTTACTCTTAAACCAATAGGGTCAATTTGCCATCCCCACTCAGAAGCTTCTAAATATGGATTTTTAAGAGATGCAAATGCATTTCCTGCTTCCAATTTTTTTAGTTCTTCTGGATCTGCACTTGTTAATCTTGAAGAATAATATGAGAAAGAAATAAAATCGACAGTATGATTTTTTAATATTTCTTTGTCTCCATCTTCAAATTTCAAATTGATATTATTTTCTTCAAACAATCTTTCTGTGTAACTTGGGTAGTATCCTCTTGATTGGACATCTATAAAGAAGTATTGCTCTCTATTTTTTTCTATTGATTTCCAAACATCTTTAGGATTACAAGTGTTATAATAAACATCTCCTGCAGCAAGCATACATCCAACCATATTATTTGTATCAACTTCATGAGCAATTTTAGTTGCAAGGCTACTTGCTACTAATTGATGGTGAGCTGATTGGAATTTAACTTCCAATTCGTTTTCTCCTTCTTCAATTAGTATCCCACCACCAAAGAAAGGGATATGTAAAAGCATATTGATTTCATTGAAAGTTAACCAATATTTTACTTTTCCTTTATATCTTTCTAAAATTACTTTTGCATAGTTAACATAAAAATCAATTAATTTTCTATTTTTCCATCCACCATAGTCTTTTACTAAACCTAATGGAGTGTCAAAGTGATTAATAGTAACTAAAGGTTCTATATTATATTTTTTTAATTCGTCAAAAACTTTATCATAAAACTCTAAACCTTTTTCATTTGGAGTTGTTTCATCTCCATTTGGGAATATTCTGGGCCAAGATATAGACATTCTAAATACTTTAAATCCCATTTCTGCAAATAAAGCTATATCTTCTTTATATGTATGATAAAAATCAATAGATTCATGTGACGGATAAAAATCATATTTAGTTTTAAGAGCTTTTTTTGGATTATCTATTAAAGCTTCTTTTCTTAGTTTTCCACCAGGTAAAATATCTACTAAAGACATTCCTTTACCATCTTCTAAATATGCACCTTCACATTGGTTGGCAGCTACTGCTCCACCCCATAAAAAATCTTTTTTTAAACTCATTTTTGTCTCCTTAAAAATAAATTTTGTACAGCAAATTAATTTTATCTAATTACTTTTAAGTATACTATAAAAAATCTTAAATTGATTCTTATAAAATCATTTTAACAAGCTTATTTTGATGACTTATTTATTTTTTTTTAAACAAATCATATTTGGTTGATTTTTTAAGAGTATTTACGCATTAAAATGAGAATTTATTTTTTCTCATTTCCATGCTTAAAATTTCCAGTAATTGTTGCTAAGTAATATTGAATTTCATAGGGACTTGCTCCATCTAAAACTCTAATACATTCTTGCGCATCCAAATTTTTTAGAGTCATTATTTCTCTATTTTTAAAATAAATAAAAACTTTTGATTTTGTTATTTTATATGAAAATCTATTTTCTAATAATCTATCTTCTTTACTCAAATTACCACCACCATGAATTTAATAAATCACTTGAGTGAAAACATGTATAACAAGATTTGTGTGTTGCTTTTCTAAATATGCTTTCTCTTATATATTTAATAATTATATTTTTCATTTTACCTCCGTTAATTTTGGAGGTTAGCTTATGTAACCTCCTGAATAATTCTTTTTACTTTTCATTTTTACATTCATTGGCATAATTTTTTTCTCCCTTCTTTAATTTTATTTTCTAAAGTTTAATTATTTTTGTTGCTATCTTTTCAACAAAGTTTATGTCATGTTCAACAAATAATATTGTGGGTTTATCCCTTAATATTGCTTCTTCTAGTTTTTCTATCAAATCTAAATCTAAAAAATTGAGTGGCTCGTCCCAAATATAAAAATCTCCTCTACTATAAATACTAAGGGCAAGAGCAATTTTTCTTTTTTCCCCTTGGCTAAATTCTAAAAGATTTTTATAAAGTACTTCTCCTCTCATGTCAAAACTTGCTAAGAATCTCCCAAATTCAGATAAATCAATTTTTTGCCTTATTAAATAATCTTTCAAAATCTCATTTTCATAAAAAATCTCTTGCTCAATATAGGAAATTTTTATTTGTGAAGAATGAAAATTTTCTATAATCTTCTTGATTACAGAGCTTTTTCCACAACCATTAGGACCAATAAGGGCTATTCTATCTCCTCTTTCCACATCTAAAGAAAAATTCTCTACTATATTTTTTTTTCCAAAAGAAATATTGAGTTTATCAATTTTCAAGAAGTTTTTAACCTTTGTTCTGGATTCAAAAAACTTTATCTCATAATTTTTTTCAAAATTTTCCACTAGAGATTTTTTATCATCAATATCTTTTAATAAACGTTTTTCTAAATTTTTAGCCTTTTGCATAAGACGTGCAGCCTTAGCTCCCATAAATCCTTTGTCAAAAGCTCCAGATTTTTTATCTTCAGCTTCAAAAGACCAGTCACATTTTTCTCGAAAGCTTTCGGTTTTCTTTTTTATTTCTTTTTTTAAGGTTTCATTTTTTTCAAATTCTTTCTCTTCTCTCAGTTTTTTTTCATTCCTAAAGTTTGAAAACTCAGCTTTTTTAATTTCAACACTACTTCTATTATGAATATTAATTATATGGTTACCGATTTCATTTAAAAAATTTTCATCATGGGATACGCATATAAAACCTTTATTTTTCGTCTTTAGGTATTTTGCAACAATTTCTCTTCCAAAAATATCAAGATGATTTGTAGGTTCATCTATTAAAGGAAACTTGTCATTTTGCAAAAAAAGTGCAATTAATTTAATCTTTGTTTTTTCTCCACCACTAAGTATTTGATATTTTTTATACAAAATATCAAGTTTTAAACCAATGTCCAAGATTTCTTTTTCTATAATTGCATCAATTTCATAGCCACCAGAGTTTCTATAGATTTCCTCTACCTCTCCATATTTTATTAAAGCTTCTTCATCGCTTTCTTGCAGATATTTTTCTATTAATTTTTCCATTTGGAAAAAGTTTCCTGCCAAATCTTTCAAAAGAATTCTTACTTCTAAACTTTCGTCATTAACTTCATAAGGGAAATAATTAAAAGTTCCTTTATTTATTATTTCCCCGTTATAATTTGAAATTTCTCCTCCAATAAGTTTTAATAAAGTTGTTTTTCCTCTACCATTTTTTCCTGTAAGAACTGTTTTCCAATTTTTATCTATTTCAAGATTTAATCCTTCAAAAATTGTTTTGTAGGGAAATTCGTAACTAAATTCTAAATTTTTTATAATAATTTTGTCTATAATCAATTCCTCCTTTTTATTAAAATTAAGTTATTGATTTTAATTTCATTGGTTTACCTCCTATAGTTATTTGTCTTTCTTTAATGACCTTTGTGTTTTTCTTTTTTCTTTTCTTGTTTTTGTAGAAATTTTAACCTTTTTTCTTCTTCATTTTTTTTCTTATTAAAAGATTTTCTTTCAATTTTTCTTTCTTCTTGTAATAGTTTTAAAGCATTTTGAGCTTTTGTACCTATTCCCTTTTCCTCTTGAGTCTTTTTTATAAGCTTTTGTTTCTTTTTAAAACTTAATTCCTTTTTTAAAGTCTTATCCTTTTGAGGAGAAGAAAATCTTAGTTTATCAAAATCATTTAATATAAAATCTAAAACTTCGGTTTCTCTCGGCTCTTGTCCAAAAGTAAATTTTGCAACCTGTAAGAATTCTTTTTCTTCTCTCTCAAAAACTCCAATCCAAAAACTTCCGTCAAATAAAACTGTAATATTAATACTCATTTTCCCCTCCATTTTTTAATTATCAGAGAAGGGACACCCCGGAGGGGGAGGTTACTG
>JAFGUR010000195.1 GCA_016938425.1 Fusobacteriaceae bacterium | reverse complement strand
TCAGATAAAATATAATCAAAATCTGGTGAATATTTTTGTAAAGAAATTGGTAATTTATTAAACAATGAACTAAACTCAAGTATTTCTTTATCTTCTACAAGATAAGTTTTTACATTTTTTGAATTAACTTCTTTTAGCAAATTTGTTGTTGCCCTAAAAAATTCAAAAACCATTGTATTTAAATCTCTTTTGCTAGTATTTCTAAATATATAAATATACTTATTCAATTCTTTTATTTCTAACAAAGACTCTTGAAAATAGTCTTTCATACTTTCATCAATAAAATATAAATCCTTTTTCTCTACTTGGTGTCTATCTAATTTATTTTCTTCCAAAATCTCATTTAAAATATTCTCCATAAAAGCTCCTAATTATTCAACTGTAACTGATTTTGCTAAATTTCTTGGTTTATCAACATCTAATCCTCTTAGAGTTGACACATGATAAGCCATTAATTGTAACGGAACTACACAAGTTATTCCAGCAATTAAATCATCTATATCTGGAATTAAAATTACTTCATCAGAAACTTGTTTAACTAAATCAGCATTTTTTTCTTGAGTAATACTAATTACAAAAGCTCCTCTAGCTTTTACTTCTCTAATATTTGAAACTGATTTTTCAAATAAACTTTCTTGAGTTGTAATTGCTAACACTGGAATATCTTGCTCAATTAAAGCAATTGTTCCATGTTTTAATTCTCCAGAAGCAAAAGCTTCTGTATGCATGTAAGAAACTTCCTTCATTTTTAATGAAGCTTCTTGAGCAACACTATAATCTAAACCTCTACCTAAGAAGAATCCATGTTGACAATCTATCATTTTTTCTGCCATTTTCATGATTTCGTTATCTTTTGCTAAAATTTGTTCAACTTGTTTAGGTACAGCCAATAAATTATCTAAAATTCTATTGTATTCTTTTTCTTCAATGCAAGCTTTTTTCTTAGCAAAGTATAAAGCTAACATATAAAATACAGTTACTTGAGTTGTATACGCTTTTGTAGACGCTACAGCTATTTCTGGTCCAGCCCATGTATAAATAACATCATCTGCTTCTCTAGCTATTGAAGACCCAATTACATTTGTTATTGCAAGTGTTCTAGCACCTTTAGCTTTTGAATCTCTTAAGGCAGCAAGAGTATCTAATGTTTCTCCTGATTGACTTACTAATATTACTAATGAATTTTCATCAACAAATGGATCAGAGTATCTAAATTCTGAAGCTATGTCTACATCTGATTTTATCTTAGCTATTTTTTGCAAAGCAAATTTCCCTTGTAATCCAGCATTATAAGCAGTTCCACAAGCAACTATATAGATATCTTTTACTTTCTCAATATCTAAGTTAATATCATCAAATAAAATTTCTTTTTTGTCTGATATACGTCTTTTTAAAGTATCTTCAATACTTTTTGGCTGCTCAAAAATTTCTTTAAGCATAAAGTGTGAATATCCACCCTTTGTTGCTTGCTCCATTGTCCATTTGATTTCATGTAATTCTTTTTCTACTGAATTTCCATCTAAATCAAAAAATTCAACAGAGTCTTCTTTTATTATTCCTAATTCTCCATTTTCTAAATAATATACTTTATTTGTATATTTAAGTAAAGCTGGAACATCAGAAGCTATGAAGTTCTCTTTTTCTCCTTTACCAACTATTAAAGGGCTATCTTTACGAGCACAAAAAATAGTATCAGGATACTTAACATTTAATATACCTAATGCATAAGAACCTCTTACCATTTTCAATACTTTTTGAATAGTTTTAAAGAAATCTTCTTCTTCATATAAATCTAATAGTTTAGGAATAACTTCAGTATCAGTTTCAGAGTTAAAAGTATACCCTTTATCAAGTAATTCTTTTTTTAACTCCATGTAATTTTCTATAATTCCATTATGCACAACAGCAATTGTCATATCAGAATTATAATGTGGATGAGAATTTTCATCTGAAGGTGCACCATGAGTGGCCCATCTAGTATGCCCTATGGCTAAATTTCCTTCAATTCCTTTTTCTTGAATACTCTCACTTAGATTTTGTAAACGACCAACTTTTTTTCTGATATCAATTTTATTCTCAGTTTGAACAGCTATTCCAGCAGAATCATACCCTCTGTACTCTAACTTCTCCAACCCGTCTAAAATAATATCACTAGCAAGTTTTCCTCCAACATAACCAACAATTCCACACATTTTTTTTCCTCCTTGATTTTTTAAGAAGGAATGTTACTTGAACGTTTTTGTAACACAAGTCACCTCATGTTTTTGTACGTTCCTTAGGCTGTAACTACCCTAGAAGCATCCGCCGAATTTTCGATAGCTTCTCTCCCTCGTCAACTTAATTTAATAAGTTCTGGCGCTTTATTATTCGATTTTTATTCCTTCACTGATTTATGATTATTTTAATCACCGCTAAATGATAGCAGAAAATAGGAATTAAATCAAATACATTTTTTTTCAATTATTTATGAACCAAAAAAACTTGTCTTTTTTTAGTAAAAAGAGTACAATTAAAAATCATATTGACCATAAGGAGTATTTATATGATTAAAAAAATATTGAATATTATAAGTCGAGCAATTATTGATAATATTCCCTTTTTTATAATTTTAGGGATACTTAGTCTTTTTGGAGATAAATACGAATATATAAAAAGTCTAAGAACTATTTTGGCAAAATTTATTATTCCAAGTATTATGGGTTATTCTACAGGAAATTTTTTTGCTAAAAAATACGGTGGAATAGCTAGTGTTGTTGTACTTGCAACCACTTTTCATTCTTATAATCTTACATCTTTTTTAGAACCTATTATTATTGGAATAATTTGCGGTTTTATAGTTAAAAAATATTTAGAAATTGTTGATAACTATAAAATTGAAGGAACTGAAATGATTTTCAATAATCTAGGTATTTCTATCATTTCTATTTTTATAAGTTTTTCTGTACACATAATATTACCTTACTATACAATTATTCAAAACTTTATTAAAAAAGAGATATCAACTTTTTTATTTAATAATCATTTTTTACCTTTATTTGCTATATTTATAGAACCATTAAAAGTTTTCTTTCTAAACAATTTAATAAACCATAGTGTTTTTTCTGTCCTAGGATTAATGGAACTTAATGATAAAGGAAAATCTATTTTTTTACTTTTAGAAACAAATCCTGGTCCAGGTTTAGGAATATTAATATTTTTTTACTTAAAGGCTCGAGGTAACAAAAACCATCAAAATTCAAAAGAACTATTGTCAAATATTTTTATTCAATTTTTTGGTGGAATTCATGAAGTTTATTTTCCATATGTACTAAAATCTTTAAAATATTTAATTGCTTTAGTCATTGGAAGCATGAGTAGTATATTGTTTTTTCAACATTTTAATGTAGGACTTTTTGGAATAGCTTCTCCTGGAAGTTTTATCTTGATAACCGTTCTTGCCCCTTGGCAGGATAAAATTTTGGTAGTATTAGGAATTTTACTATCTACAATAGTTACTATATTTGTAGCAACTATAATTAATGAAGTAGAAAGGGTTAGAAGTAATTTGGAAAATATTGATACAACTACAACTAAAAACGAGAAGATTGAAATTAAAAATTTGGATTTCACAAATGAAAAAATTAAAATCTGTGTATCTTGTGACGCTGGAATGGGTTCCAGTGCTATGGGAGCAACACTCCTAAAGAAAAAACTCTTGAAAGAAGGAGTGCAAAATTTTAAAGTTATTTATTCTTCTGTTGACAATATCCCTAGTGATTCTGATATAATTGTAGTCCACGAAAAGTTGATTGATAGGATAAAGAATTTTGATGAAAAAAATAATATTTTTACTATAAGTGACTTTATGGATACAAATTTTTATGATAATTTAGCAAAAGAAATTAAAAATAATTCTAAAGTTCTTCAAAAGGAAAAAGGTAAAATACTTGAAATAGAGAATATTAAACTTGGACTTAAAAGAGTTTCAAAAGATGTAGCTTTAAAAATGAGTAGTGATATTTTATTTGAAAAAGGATATGTTGATGAAAATTATATATCTTTTATGTTAGAAAGAGAAAAAATCCATAGCACTTACTTATCTCATGGTATAGCCATTCCTCATTGCACAGTTGAAGGGAAAAAATCTATAAAAAACAATGGAATTGTTGTTTTACAATTTCCTTATGGGATTGATTATGGAGATGGAAATACTGTTTACATTATAATTGCAATTGCTTGTTTAGGTGATTCACACATAGAAGTAATCAAAAAAATAGCTGAAATTTTTGATAATGAAAAAATAGCTGAACAACTTTCTACAACTACAGATATTAATGAATTTTATAATAGTTTATCAAGTTTGGAGGAAAAAAATGTTAAATGAAAGATGTATTAGTATTATTAAATACTTTTCTGAAAACAAAGAAAATATCACTTTAAAAATTCTTTCTGACCATTTTGGAATTAGTGAACGAAGTATTAGATATGATATTGATAATATAAATTATTTTTTAGCTAAAAATGGCTTAAATCAAATTGAAAAAGCTACAAAAGGAACTTTTGAATTAATCGAAACTCCTGAAAACATTAATAAAATTATTGAAATTTTCAATATAAATTTTTATACTTTTTCAAAGCACGAAAGAAAAGAATATATAAAAGCTGTCTCACTTTTTTCAATTGATACTATTAAATTACATGAAATTGCAGAGGCTTTATCTGTAAGCATTAGCACCATTAAGTTAGACTTAAAAGAAATAAAAGTATTCCTTAATGAAAGTAACCTTAAATTAAAATATCTTTCTAAAGTTGGGCTTATTTTATCAGGAGAAGAAGAGAAAATTAGAAAAGCTCAATTAAAATTTTTAATAGAATATCTTGATATTTCTAGAGATCAAATTGTTAATAAGATTAAAAAAGATGAAACTTTAGGTTACAAACTTATTAGAACTGAATTAAAATACCATTTTGAGGAGTTTCCTATAAGAGATGTTAGGATTTTTATAAAAAGAATAGAAAAAGAGTTGGGAACAATCATTTCTGATGAAGCTTTTATGATTTTACAGTTTTATTTAATGATTGCTCTTACTAGAATGAAAAAAAACTACTTTATTAATGAAAGAGAAAATAATCAAAAATTTTTAATGAGTACAAGAGAATACAATATATTAACTAATGAACTAAAACATTTTGAAGATAATTTTGAATTAGGGATTAACGATTCTGAAATTTTATTTCTTACGGAATTATTTTTAGGAAGCCATTCTTATAATTTTAACACTTCTTTTTATGAAAATTGGATTGAAATAGAAATAACTATTAATGAAATTATTAAGGAAGTTAGTAAACTTGTGGAAATTGATTTATCCAACGATAAAATTTTATTTGATGGACTTTTAAATCATTTAAAACCAGCAATATATAGAATTAAAAATGACATTGTCCTTGAAAATGAGATTTCTAAGGAAGTAGAAGAATTATATAGTGATTTGTTTGAAAATGTAAAAGAAGTTTGCGACAAAAAGTTGAAAGTGTTTATTAATAAAGAAATTCCTAATGAAGAAATTGCTTTTTTAACTATTCATTTTAAAACTTCCCTTGATAGAAAAGTTAATCATCAAAAAGATACAAAAAATATTATGATTGTTTGTGGTTTTGGATATGGTGGCTCAAGGCTTTTAGCTCAAAAGCTATCTGAAAAATATGATGTTAATATCCTAGATATTTTACCTTATCATAAATTTTTAGAAATCGAAAACTATGATGAAATTGATTTGATTATTTCTACTTTAGATGTTGATGATAACATTAAATATCCTTTTCCAATTGTAAAGGTTAATCCAATTTTTTCAAAACACGACAGAAAAAAATTAGAAGAATATGGTTTAACTGAAGTAAAAAAGAAAATTTCTTTAAACAAACTTATTGATTTGGTTAAAGAGCATGCAGATATAGAAGATGAAGAAGGGCTTGTAGAGGCTTTTAAAGAATTTTTAAAAAATAAAATATATGATGATAGAAATAAAAAAAATGATAAAGCTTTAGAATATTTTCTTACTTCTGGAAAAATAAAGTTTCTTGATGAAATTGAAAACTGGGAAGAAGGAATTAGAATTGCAGGAGAAATCTTAGTTGATAATAATTCTATAAAAGAAAGCTATATTGACGAAATGATACAATCTGTAAAACAAAATGGTAGTTATATGGTTATTGCTGGACAAATTGCTTTACCTCATGCGAGATTAAACGAATCTGTAATTAAAACAGATATGAGTCTCCTTTGTTTAAAGAAACCAGTAATTTTCCCGGGGAATAAAAATGTAAAAATGATTATCCCTTTTGCCAGTGTAAACCAAGTTGAACATATTGAAGCTCTTAGCGAATTAGTTACTTTGGTAGAAGACTATAATTTGTTAAAATTTGTTGAAAGCATTGATGATATTAATGAAATTATAGACTTTATAAAGAAAAACAAGTAAAACTGTGAAGAAATTTCACAGTTTTTTTATATTTAAGTTATATAATTTTTTATCAAAATAGATAAATATAAATTTGCTCTGATTTTAAAATCCGAAAAATCAATATTCAAAATTTCTTCTATCTTATTTATTTTATAGCATATTGTATTCTTGTGATAAAATAGCTCTTGTGATACTGCCTTGACACTTCCATTATTTCTTAAATAACTTTCTAATACCTTCATATAATCTGTCTCATTTAATTCATCATATTTTATAATTGGCTTAAGATTTTCATCATAAAATTCTTTCAAAATTTGCTTATCTTCTACTGATAGAATAACTTTATATAATCCTAAATCATTATATAAAACAATGTCTTCATTGCTAAAATTTTCTGACTTTTTTAACTTTAATACATTTAATGCATTTTTATAAGTTTTCCCTAAATCCTCAATTTTTTTAACTCTATTTCCTATAGATATAAAAAATTTATTATTTATACCTAAATTTTCTTTTAATCTTTTCAAATTTTTAGTATATACATTTTTTACTT
>JAFGUR010000194.1 GCA_016938425.1 Fusobacteriaceae bacterium | reverse complement strand
TTCCCCACCGAAGGTGGGGGGATTACATAAAAAACGTAGTTTTTTATGTAAGTAAAATAAAGGTGTTGGAGTTTTGCAACAAACTAACTTGTAAAATAAAAAGGAGAGGATGAAAATGTCTAAAAGAGATTTGGAAGAGCTAAAAAATCAACTGAAACAAATAAAAATAAGAAAACAAAGAGATAAAAGAATTGTGTTTTCTTTACCAGAGGAAAAATATAATAAATTTTTGACAGCAATTTTGTTAAATAATCCATTAGAAAGGGAAGTTGATGAAAATTTACAAAAAAAATTAGAAGAATTAATAGATGATTTTATAAATGAAGTAGATTTTTATGATTTGACAGAAGAAGATATTGAAAATATGGGGAAAATATATGATGAATTGATTTAAATAGAAAAAATTATAATAAATTTTAATTAAGAATAGGTTTGAGTCATTTTTTTGCTTTTTATAAGTCAAAAAATGACTTTTTTATTTTTTTGTAGCTATTGTAAAAAATAATGTCAAAATATCACCTTTATTTTTACTCTAATTGACCTTACTTTTTTGATTAAAAAGTATATAATTTGAACGTTATATGAATAGTTAATTTGTTTTTAATACAAATTTCTATTAAATGCATTTTATTGAAAAATGCAGTAGATTAAGGTGAGGTTTTAATAGATTTTAGTAATTATGGCTTAGGAGGAAAATAATGAAGTATCAAAAATTGGTTGAAGACATTTTGAAAAACATCGGAGGGAAAGAAAATATAAATAGTGTTGCTCACTGTGTTACAAGGTTAAGATTTAAATTGAAAGATGAAAGTATCTGTAAAACTGATACAATAAAAAAATTAGATGGTGTAGTTACAGTAATGCAAAGTGGAGGTCAATATCAAGTAGTCATAGGAAATCACGTACCAGATGTGTATAAAGAATTAACATCAATAGCAGGAATAGATAGTGGGAACTCTTCAGAAGAAGAACCTCAAGTTAAAGGTAAAATGTTAGATAGATTTATAGATGTAATATCAGGAGTATTCACTCCAGCTTTAGGTGTTCTTTGTGCAACAGGAATGATAAAAGGACTTTTAGCACTATTAACTACATTAAAAGTATTATCTCCCGAATCAGGAACTTATGCAATTCTTTTTGCTATAGCAGATAGTTTCTTTTACTTTTTCCCAATTTTATTAGGATACACAACAGCTAAAAAATTTAATGCAAATGTATTTATTGGGATGACAATAGGAGCTTCTCTAGTTTATCCATCTTTAGCAGGATTGACGGCAGGAAATCCAATAGCAACTTTATTTAAAGGAACATTTATAGAATCAGCTGTTCATGTAAAGTTTATGGGAATACCAGTTATATTGATGACTTATTCATCAAGTGTTATACCAATAATTTTATCAGTTATATTTGCTTCAAAAGTTGAGAAATTCTTTAAAAAAATAATACCAGATGTTGTAAAAACATTTTTAGTACCTTTTTGTACATTATTAATAGTTGTTCCATTAACATTTATAGTTATAGGGCCAATAGCAACTTGGGCAGGGCAACTTTTAGGATTAGTTACTTCAAAAATTTACAGCTTAAGTCCATTAGTTGCAGGTACATTTATAGGTGGATTTTGGCAAGTATTTGTTATATTTGGTTTACATTGGGGATTAGTTCCAATAATGATAAATAATTTATCAGTATTCGGATTTGACCCAGTATTAGCACCTATGTTTGGAGCATCATTTGCACAAACAGGAGCAGTTTTAGCTATTTTATTAAAAACAAAAGATACAAAATTAAAAGGATTATCAATTCCAGCATTTATTTCGGGAATTTTTGGAGTAACAGAGCCTGCAATCTATGGTGTAACATTACCAAGAAAAAAACCATTTATTATTTCTTGTATAGGAGGAGCAGTAGCTGGTGGAATCATGGGATTATTTGGTTCAAAAATATATATGTTTGGTGGAATGGGAATTTTCGGAATACCAACTTATATTAATCCTAAAGGGCAAGGTTTAGATATGTCATTTTGGGCAGTAGTAATTGGGATTACAGTTGCAGTATTAATAGGATTTTCACTAACATATTTATTTGGATTTAAAGATGAAGAGGTAGAAGAAGTAAAAGTTGATACAAAAGGAGAAACTATTTATAGCCCTTTAAGAGGAGCATTAAAAGATTTATCTGAAACAGAAGATGAAGCATTTGCTTCAGGAGCTTTAGGAAAAGGAGCAGTAATTATTCCAACAGAAGGGAAGTTAGTTGCACCTGCAGATGGAATTGTTGCAACATTTTTTCCAACAGGACATGCTGTAGCTATAGAGACATCTAATGGTACAGAAATATTAATGCATGTAGGAATTGATACTGTTAGATTAGAGGGGAAATATTTTTATCCAAAAGTAAAAGAAGGAGTTAAAGTAAAAAAAGGAGATTTACTTTTAGAATTTGATATTAAAGCTATAGAAAAAGAAGGTTTTTCACTAGCAACACCAGTAATAATTTCAAATACAGATGATTTTTCTGATGTAGTTAGAGTAGATGGATTAAGTATAGATTTCTCAGATTCTCTTATAAATGTTACAAAGTAATTAAATATTTCTATAAAAAAGTTATTGAAAAACTTTTTTAAAGGAATACAATAAGTTTAAGCGTATTATAAAATATAGAAATTAGTTAGTTGCAAAACTAAAAAATTATTTGTACATAGTTAAAATTAATAAAAATATTATTTTTATTAATTTTAATGAGACTTAGAATTTTAAGCTTTTAGTCGAATTATGGAGTGGCGAGGATGGAGTCCTTGCGGTTGGTTCAGGCTCAGCCCTGATTCGTCCTCTCTTTCCCCACCGAAGGTGGGGGATTACATAAAAAACGTAGTTTTTTATGTAAGTAAAATAAAGGTGTTGGAGTTTTGCAACAAACTAAATATAGAAATAAAAAGGAGTGAGTTATGAATAAATTGCAATTTCCAAAATATTTTTTATGGGGTGGAGCTACTGCAGCAAATCAATTTGAAGGTGGTTGGAATGCTGATGGCAAAGGACCAAGTACAAGTGACATGTTAACAGGAGGAACTCACACAGTTGCACGTAGAATTAGCAAAGAAATAGAAGAAGGAGTTCATTATCCTTCACATGAAGCAATTGATTTTTTCCATAGATACAAAGAAGATGTTGCATTATTTGCAGAAATGGGATTTAAAACTTTCCGTATGTCAATTAATTGGACTAGAATATTTCCTACTGGAACAGAGTTAGAGCCAAATGAAGCAGGATTAAAATTTTATGATAGTGTTTTTGATGAATTATTAAAATATGGAATAGAACCATTAGTAACGATTTCTCATTATGAAATGCCTTTTGGATTAACAAAAAAATACAATGGATGGGCTGGAAGAGAAGTTATTGATTGTTATGTAAGATATGCAGAAACAGTTTTTAATCGTTATAAAGACAAAGTAAAATATTGGTTAACTTTTAATGAAATAAATGTTGGAACTATGCCTTTAGGAGGATATTTAGGGCTTGGAATTTTGAATGAAGGGACAGAAGATTTTATACATCAAGTTGATGTGCCACAATTACGTTTTCAAGGGTTACACCATCAATTTGTTGCAAGTGCTAAAGCAGTAAAATTAGGTCATGAAATTAATCCTAATTTTCAAATAGGTTGCATGATTGCATATATGACAACATATCCATTTACATGTAATCCAGATGATATTTTACTTGCTCAAAATGAAATGAAAATGCATAATCATTTCTGTGGAGATATACATGTAAGAGGAGAATATCCTTATTATGCAAAACGTTATTTTGAAGAAAATAACATAGAAATAAAAGTAAAAGATGGAGATCTTGAAATATTAAAAGAAGGAACAGTTGATTATTATACATTTAGCTATTATATGTCAAATTGTGCTTCAGCAGATCCAAATTTAGAAGCAACATCTGGAAATCTTTTAGGAGGAGTAAAAAACCCTTACTTAAAAGCTTCAGATTGGGGATGGCAAATAGATCCAAAAGGGCTTAGATATACTTTAAATGAAATTTATGGACGTTATGAAATTCCAATGATGATAGTAGAAAATGGATTGGGAGCTTTTGATAAGGTAGAAGAAGATGGAACTATCAATGATAGCTATCGTATAGATTATTTAAAAGAGCATATAGTTCAAATGGGAGAAGCAATTAAAGATGGAGTTGAACTTTGGGGATTCACTCCTTGGGGATGTATTGACCTTGTAAGTGCTTCAACTGGAGAAATGGAAAAAAGATATGGATTTATTTATGTAGATAAAGATAATAAAGGTGTAGGAACTTTAGATAGAAAGAAAAAAGCTTCATTTGATTGGTATAAAAAAGTTATATCAACAAATGGTGAAGAGTTATAAAAAAATCCCTGTGAAAACAGGGATTTTTTATAATGAACATAATAGAACAGTATCTAGAGTGTATATATAAGTTAAAGATTCATTTTTTTCGTTAATTACCTTAATAAGATTTCTTTCAATTTTTCTTAATTCTCTAGTTGTTAATTCGTCTAGTAAATTATTAGCAGAATTAATATGAAGTAAAGGCATAATAAACATAGTATCTAGAAAAGGAAATTTATTCAAAAGTATGTTTAATGATGATTTTTTTCTTATAGGAGTTTCTTCAAAGACATTTTTATAAAAATCTACTTTTTCATCGATAGCAACTACAAGTTGACTATTCATTATATTTGTTTCCATAATCCACAGTTTTAAATAAAAAATTTTATTGTTTTCAGAAAGCTTTTTATACCAACTTTGATATATAGAGTAAAGACTTTTTATCAATAGCCTTTGATACCAAAGAGGTGGGATTCTGTTTTGCAAAAGATTGTAAAAAGGTGAAAAATTTAATTTCAAGTAATCTCTTTTTTCTTTTTCAAGATATTCAAAGTTCAATTTTGTATTTTTTTCAACCCATTTATTTAAATTCTTTATAAGTTTCTTTTTTCCTCTAATTTTTTTATTAGACATATAAAAGTTTAAGTTAAGGCTAAAATTATTTTCTTTTTTTCTAAATTTAGTATATTTCATGAGCACTCCAAAATTAATATTTTATAATTTAAGTTTAAAAATAACAGAATTTCATTAAAATATTAAACTTACTAGAGATATTTTACCATAAAAATATTTTATTTCAAATTAAAAGTTAAAAATTTCCTTGGAATAAATCTTTTACGGCCTTTGAATATTCTCTTCCTTCGTGAGTAATAAAAGGTGGAAGTATAGCTAGAGAATTTTCTCCATTTTTAATTCCTTCAATTAAAATAATTTTAGCATTTTTTTCTAAAGTAGAATGACAAAATTGAAGGCGTTTTGGAGTAATCTTATATTTATTGAATGTAGAGAGAATGTCATCAAGTCTATCGGCCCTGTGAACCATTGCAAAGTAACCTCTATTTCTTAAAAGTTTTGAGGCAACTTCAACAATTCCATCTAAATTAATGCTTATTTCATGCCTTGCAATAGTTAATTGGTCAAGATTATTCAGTTGAGCAGAGTTTCCATCTAGTTTAAAAAATGGAGGGTTACAAGTGATAGCATCAAAAGTTTCATCTTCAAAATATTTTTTATAATGAAGCATATTGTCATTAATAATAGTAATTCTATCTTTAAGATTGTTAAGCTCAATATTCCTATTAGCCAAATCAGCTGAAACTTCTTGTAATTCAATAGCAGAAATGTGTGCTTTTGATTTTTTTGTAAGTAAAATAGGAATAATACCATTTCCTGTACCTAAATCCATTATTTTTTTAACAGTTCTATTGATAGTGAGAAAATTAGCAAGTAAAATGGAGTCTAAAGAAAAGTTAAAATAATCAGGCCTTTGGATTATTTTTAAATCCTTCATATCCAGTATATAATTTATAACTTCATTATCATTTAATATCATTAAAATCTCCTAAATATTTTTTTATTTCTTTAATCATAAAATCTCTATCTTCTAAATTTTGTAATGGATTTAAAGTGTCCATATCAAAAGTTATAATATTAGATAAGTTATATTCTTTCATGTATGCTTCATAATGGAAGTTAAGACTTTCCCAATATTCTCTAGGAACTTCAAGTTCATAATCTCTTCCTCTACGTTCAATTTTTTCAATGGCTTTGCCTACTGAACTTTTTAAATATATCATTAAATTTGGTCTTTCAACTAATTTTAACATTGTTTCAAGAAGTTCTTGATAAACATTAAATTCTTCTTTAGTCATATCACCATCAAGATAAAGCATTTTACTAAAAATAATATCACCATAAATGCTTCTATCCATTAAGCAATTTTCTTTTGTTAAAGCTTCTTGAATCATCTGAAATCTTTTATTTAAAAAGAAAATTTGTAGAGGGAATGAATATCTTTTTTTGTCATGATAAAATTTATCTAAAAGAGGATTGTTTAGAACAGGCTCTTGATAAAGTTCAATATTTAGTTCTTTTGAAAGTATTTCAGAAAAGGTACTTTTTCCAACACCTACAACGCCATCAATACAAATGACTTTACTTTTTTCTTCATGTTTTTCTAAAAAATTATTAAAAAACTCTTTATACATTTAATTCTCCTCAGTTTTAAAGTTTATATGTATTTTATCATGAAATTAAGTTTATTATCAAATAAATTCTTAGTTTACTTTAAATGTGATAAAGGTTATAATTCTTATAAATAATTTTGTTTGAGGTTGGAGGAAAGAATGCATAAAGTGGAAAAAGTAGTTATTTTTGGTGGGACTCATGGAAATGAAGTAACTGGGGTAGAAGTATTAAAATTATTAGAAAAAAGAAATTATTTTGGGAAAAATGTAGAATTATTGACGTATTTTTCAAATAGAAAAGCTTTTGAATTAAAAAAAAGATATGTAGACAAAGATTTAAATAGAAGTTTTACAAAAGAAGTTATTAAAAATGGTGGCTTTTTACATGAAGAAAGACTAGCAAAAGAAATTTATGATAAATTTCATGGAGAAAATAATTTAGTAATTGATATTCATACAACAACATCAAATATGGGTAAAAGTATTGTACTTACTAAGAAAAATGAATTTAATTTAAAATTAATTTCTTTTTTACAAGATTTACATAAAGATTTAAAAGTATTTTACTGGCAAGAAAGTGAAGATTTAGCTTTTCTCAATACAATAAGTCCTTTAGGTTTTGCTATAGAAATGGGGCCAGTAGGGAATAACGTTTTAGATTGTAAAATAATTGAAGATACATTAGTGTTAGTTGAAGATATTTTAGATTTTGCAGAAAAATATAATAAGAATATTTTACCAAGTTTAAATGAAGAGATTATTTTATATGAAGGTGTTGATTATTTGTATTATCCGAAAGATGAGAAAGGAGAAAGATTTGGATATATACACGATGAATTTCAAAATATGAATTTTAAACCTTTGAATAAAGGCGATAGAATATTTAAAACTCATATAGATACTAATTTGGAGTATAAAGGAGAAAATGGACTAATTCCTCTTTTTATAAATGAAGTAGCTTATTATGAAAAGAATATTGCCTGTTGTTTAGCTAAAAAAGTTATTGAAAGAATATAAAAGAATTGAAAATTTATTCTATATATCCTATAATTAGTGTAAATAAAATAATAGAAAGTTTGTGGTTATTATGGATAAATATGACGTATTAAAATTAGATAATCAATTTTGTTTTAGTGTTTATGCACTTTCAAAAGAAATAACAAAGTTGTATAAGCCTTTTTTGAAAAAATTAGATTTAACTTATACACAATATATAACTATGCTTGTTCTTTGGGAAGAAGATCATATAACTGTAAATGCAATTGGGAAAAAATTGGCATTAGATTCAGGAACATTAACTCCTTTATTAAAAAAATTGGAAGAAAAAGAATTAATTATTCGTCAAAGAAAAAAAGATGATGAAAGAAATGTTAATATTTTTTTAAGTGAAAAAGGTAAGAAGTTAAAAGATAAAGCAGTAGAAGTTCCTTTTAAGTTAATTGAACAAATTCAAATAGATCCTTTAAAAATAATTGAATTAAAGAATGCAATACAAGAAATAAATGCAAAGCTTATGAGGGAGTAATTTTAATGGATTGGTACATAAAAAAATTTGAACAGTTGAGTTTGGATGAGTTATATGATATTTTGAAAATGAGAAGTGAAATTTTTGTTGTAGAACAAGAATGTGTTTATCTTGATGTAGATGGAAAAGATAAAGATGTTTTTCATTTATTTTTAAAAGAAAACAATAAAATTTTAGCCTACTGTAGAATTTTACCTAGGGGAATAGCCTATGAAGAAGCTTCTATAGGAAGAGTAATTGTTAATAAAAATTTTAGAAAAGAAAAGCTAGGCGAAACTCTTATGACTAAAGCAATTTCTTATTTAAAAGATGTTTTAAAAGAGAAAGAAATAAAAATTCAAGCTCAAGCTTATTTACGTAGTTTTTATAAAAAATTTGGATTTCAAGAAATTTCAGATGAATATCTTGAAGACGGAATACCGCATATAGATATGGAAATGAAATTATAATAACAAATCCCCTTCAATTTGAAGGGGATTTGTTATTTAAAATGATGGTGGTGTACTTACCCACAATACTTTTGCTTTAGTTTTAGAAGCATTAGAAATATAATGGTTATGTCTTGGTTTATAATAAAAGCTTTCGCCTTTTTTTGCTTTATATTTCTTTTTACCAATATGAATATAAATGACTCCTTGTAGCACATAGCCAAATTCTTCGCCCTCATGAGCAGCCTCTTCTTTATACTTTCCATCTTCATCAAGAGTTATTAAAATTGGTTCCATATCATTTTTTTGTGCATTTGGAATAATCCATTCAATACCATAGTTTAATTCTTTATCTTCAACCTCATAGATATCTTCTTTTGTAAAAACAATTTTTTCATCTTCATCTTCGTTAAAAAAATCTTTAAGATTAGTTCCAAGAACTTCTAAGATATCAATTAAAGTTGATATTGAAGGTGAAGTTAAGTCTCTTTCAAGTTGAGAAATAAAGCCTTTTGATAGTTCACATCTGCTTGCTAACTCATCTTGAGTTAAAAACTTCTCTTGTCTTAACCTTTTTATTTTTTTCCCAATTTCCACAAAATCATCTCCTAATTTTTATAAAGCCCTTATCCTAATAAAGATTTGATTTCATCAACTTTATTTGTTTTTTCCCAAGGAACATCAATATCAGTTCTACCAAAATGCCCATAAGCAGCAGTTTGTTTATATAAAGGTCTTCTTAAATCTAAATCCCTAATTATAGCACCAGGTCTTAAATCAAATACTTTTTTAATAATTTCAATTATTTTATCATCAGATATTTTTCCAGTTTCGAAAGTATTTACAGCAACAGAAGTAGGATGTGCTACTCCAATTGCATATGAAACTTGAACTTCACATTTCTCAGCAATTCCAGAAGCAACGATATTTTTTGCTACCCATCTAGCAGCATAACAAGCACTTCTATCTACTTTTGTAGGGTCTTTACCAGAGAAAGCTCCACCACCATGTCTTCCCATTCCACCATAAGTATCTACTATGATTTTTCTACCTGTTAAACCTGCATCACCGTGAGGACCACCAATAACAAATCTTCCAGTTGGGTTAATAAAATATCTTGTATTTTCATCTAATAATTCTGCAGGAACAACTGCATTTATAACAAATTCTTTAATATCTTTTTCAATTTGTTTATGAGTAACTTCTGAATCATGTTGAGTTGAAACTACAATAGTATCAATTCTAACAGGTTTACCATCTAAGTACTCAACAGTTACTTGAGTTTTTCCATCAGGTCTAAGGTATCCTAAAGTTTTATCTTTTCTAACTTCTGATAGTTTTCTTGCTAATTTATGAGCTAACATAATAGGCATAGGCATTAGTTCTTCAGTTTCGTTAGTGGCATAACCAAACATAAGTCCTTGATCTCCAGCACCTACGTTTTCGATAGATTCATCTTTAGTTCCTTTTTTAGACTCAAGAGCTTCATCTACTCCCATTGCAATATCGGGACTTTGCTCATGAATAGCAGAAATAACACCACAAGTTTCAGCATCAAATCCATATTTAGCTCTATCATATCCTATTTCTTTTATAGTTTCTCTAACTAGTTTTTGAAAATCAACATAAGTTGAAGTTGTAATTTCTCCTGCCAATACAACAAGCCCTGTTGTAAGCATAGTTTCACAAGCCACTCTAGCCTTTGGATCTTCTTTCAAAATTGCATCTAAAATTGAATCTGAAATTTGATCAGCCATTTTATCTGGATGCCCTTCAGTAACTGATTCTGAAGTAAAAAGCATTCTACCTTTTTCAATCATTGGTCTCTCTCCTCCTAAATTTTAATCATCATTTGAATGATTTAATAATTCTATGACATAGTTTGGTAAAGCAAAAGATGCTTTATGTATGTTAGTATTGTAATACTTAGTTTCTAAATTTAAAGAATTCCATTTTTCTGAATTACAATTTAATGGATCAACTCCTTTTGAGGCAAACCCAAAAAGCCAGTGCCCAGAAGGGTAAGTAGGCATGTGGAATTGATAAACTTTAGAAATAGGAAATATATCTTTAATTTTATTGTGAGATCTTTTCATTTCTCTAACATTAAAAGGGTAATAAGGACTTTCATGCTGATTTATTAGTATACCATTTTTTGTTAAAGCTTCAAAGCAATTTTCGTAAAATTCTTTAGAAAAAAGTCCTTCTCCCGGCCCAATTGGATCTGTAGAATCTACTAAAATCAAGTCGTATAGATTTTTTTTGTTTTTTATAAATAAAAGTCCATCTTCAAAGAATAGATTGACTCTTTTATCATTAAGTTTTGAAGATGTAAGAGGTAAATACTTTTTACAAGCATTAACAACCATTTCATCAATTTCAACCATATCAATTTGCTCAATGGATTTATATTTTGTAAGTTCTCTAACAGTTCCACCATCTCCGCCACCAATAACTAAAACTTTTTTTATGTCTAAATTACTGGCTAAAGGTACATGGGTAATCATTTCATGATAAATAAATTCATCTTTTTCGTTAGCCATCATAATTCCATCTAATGTGAAAAACTTACCAAATTCATATGAATCAAAAAAATCAATTTGTTGAAAAGGTGATTTTTTAGAGTAAAGATGCTCTTTAACATGAATCGAAAACTTAGCACCCTCAGAATGTTTTTCTGTAAACCATAAATCTATCATTAATTTTCCTCCTTCTTTATTCAGGCTTAAAAGTTATTTTTCCTAAATTTTTAGGAGAATATTTTCTTATTTTTTCAACCATTCCTCTAGGAATTTCAAAAGATTCACTTCGATCTGCTTCAAATACCTCTTCTAAGTAATCGAAAGCAATCCAAGGATTAATTTTATCACCACATGTAAATACATCTACTGCTGCATACCCGTATTCAGGCCAAGTATGTATAGCAAGGTGAGATTCTGAAATAATAACAGCTCCACTAACCCCATAAGGATTAAAATGATGAAAAACAGAATTTACGATAGTTGCATTTGCTCGTCTAGCTGCCTCATTCATAAATTTTTCAATAAGCTCAGGGCTTTTCATTGTTTCCTCATTACAATTGTAGAATTCCACTAATATGTGTCTTCCTAAAGTTTCTAAATTCATTTTCCCTCCATTTAAACCAGTTTTAATTAATAACACTTAACGTTTACTAAAAAGTTAATATTACTAAACTTTTTTTTAAAAAAAATTAGAGAAATCATCTCTGTTTTTTTAAAAATTAAATATAATAAATTAAAATTGAAAAAAAAATCAATTATTTAATGACTAGTATTTAACTTAAAGTTTATAAATATTAAACATCAGCAGAGATTTTATCAAAAAAAATAAATTTTGTCAACGATTTTTTCATGTACTTATAAGAAATTGTAAAATTTAAGTAGAATAGATTTTCAACATAATAATTTTTTACAATTACCTGTGAAGTTTGAGTTTATAAGAGAGGTCAATTACAGTTTTTATAATATGGAGCTTAAGAAGCTTGTTCTTTTTAAAGAGAGAATAAGCTTCAGTTTTGATGTGTTTTTGTGACTTCTAAATAGCTTAAATAATGGGGACATAAAAGACTTACATTACGCTATTTTCTTGATAAGCTATTCGATTTTTCCCTCTATTTTTAGCTTCATATAGGGAAATATCGGCTTCTTGTATTAATTTTTCTAAAGAACCACATTTGTATTTTGCTACTCCAAAACTGGCAGTAACTTTTAAGAGAGGAATTTCCCACTCGATATTTTCAATACTTTCTCTAATTTTTTCTGTTATTGCTAGTGAGTTTTCAAAGGAAGTGCTAGAAAAAATAATCAAAAATTCTTCACCACCATATCTTCCAAGAACTTCGTTTAAAACTAGATGATTTTTTACTATTTTAGTAATATTTTTTAAAACCAAATCTCCAATATGATGACCGAATTTATCATTAATAGATTTAAAATCATCTAAATCAAATAGAACAATAATTAAATTTTCATTATAATTGCCAATTTTCTTTTCAAGAGTTCTAAACAAGTATCTTCTGTTGTATACATTTGTAAGTGTGTCAAAATTAGCTAATTTATATAATTTTTTTTCTCTTTCTTGAATTTTATAACTCATTTTATCTAATAATTTTTTGATTAAATAAATTTCTTTATGATTGTGTGTAAATGATTTATAGTGATTTAATTCATTAACGTATTTACCTACAGAAATATTTTCTAGAGTTAGAGCTAATTTTTTTAAAAATTTTTCTAGAACTCTTACTAAAAACAATATTGAAGTGATAGAAAGAATAATTGAAAAAATACTAATTATCCAAATCATTTTCTTTAAAGGTTCAAACTCTGTAAATAAATCTTCTTTTCCTGCTTTAGAGATAATAGTAAAGTTAGAATTTTCAATTTTTTTATAAAAAAATTCTTGTTCTTTGTAGATAAAATCACCTTGGATGTTAATAAGTTTGTTCAAATAACTAGCTTTTTTACCTAATTCATTCTGATCAGTTGAAATTATTATATAACCATTTTCATCAATTATAGAAGTTGGTGTTTCAGAAAAATACTTAATTCCAATCATTTCAGAAAAAATTTTTAAATCAATATCAAAAGCCATGACTCCAATAAATTTATTATTTTTATATATAGGCATGGAAAAAGTTGCAATGTTGTTGTGTGTTATTAAATCTGAATAAACATTAGTTAGGCTAAATACACCCTTATTTTTTGCTTCTAAATACCAAGGTCTTTTTCTGGGATCATAATTTTTAGGAAGTCTATTTGCATTTAAATTTCCTTTTAAATCAATAATTATATTTTTGTTTACACCGTAAAAATCTCCTGTATTCTCAAGAGCATAGTATAGTAGTAAATATTCTTTTTTTTCTTTTATTAAATTTGCCATAGAAGTTTTGTATTTTTCTTCATTTTCATTGTTAAATTCTCTTAGAATAAAATTTAAAAGAGATTCTGTTTGAGAATTTAATAGGTTTAAATTGTTTTCTAAAGATTTTATGTTATTTTCAATATTTTCTTTTTCTTTTTTATTGTAGTAATCTTCTCTATAGTTATAAAAATTACTAATAATAACTATCATAGGAATAAGAAGCATAAGTATTGTTAAAATAAAAAATTTACTTTTTAAATTCATAATAGTACTCCTTTAGAAGCTTTTTTAAAAGAAAAGTATTGATTAATCTATGTTTTTTAGAGCATTTTCTAATTCTTCTTTAGTTATTTGAAAATGATTTAGTTTATTAAGAAATTGTTTCCCATTTGCATATCCTATTTTAAGAATACTGCCAATTTTTTGTCTTAAATCTTTTGAATTTTCACTACCAATTAATGAATAATAAAACATATCCTCTGTAGTAAAGGTGTTTTCTTTTTCGCTAATTTTAAATCTTGCATTCTCTAATGCTTTTAAAATGGCTTCTGGATTAGCGTTTTCAACGCCAATATCTCCATTTTTTTCGCCTTCTTTTCTTGAAATATATGCATGTTTTACGTTTGGGACATAATTTTCAATAGTATTTCTTATTTTTTCACCAGCAAAATCTGGGTCACAAAGGACAATAACTCCTGTTTTTTCTGCTGCAAATTTGATTTTTTCCAAAGTTTTTATTTTTTTTACAGCAAAGCCATTAACTTCGATTACTTCAGCATCTACAGCTCTTTTTACAGCAGAGACATCATCTCTTCCTTCTACTACAATAGTTTCCATTATTTTTATCATTTGAAATCTCCTGTTTTTATAGATTAAAAATTGTAATAGGTTAAGAAGTAAGAATTACAAAGAAAAAAATACTTCATTTGTTATCTAAACCATTACAATATACGTCTAATATTTTACCATAAATAGGTACAAATTTCTAATTAATATTATATTTATACAGAATGTATGGAATTTTTTGTTTTTAGAAAAAAAGTAAGTATAATTAAGTTAATAAAAATTAAAAAAGTTGTTTTTTTCAAATGTATGGCATAAAATCCTAATATAAGACTGAGCTTGAGGTGATATTATGATTTTTAAAGAGCAATTTAAAATCAATGATTATTTAATGATTAAACCTAATTTAGGAGATTTAAATTTTTTTAAAAGTAAGATTTTAGATATTGATTTTGAAAAAAGTATTTTTTTGATTGAAAAAGTTTCAGCAGTGTTTATAAAAAATACAGATGTAACGATTCAAAAAGATTGGAATGAGTTTAATTTGGTATTTCAAGCTACAATTATTGAAGTAAATAAAGAAAATAAATTAGTTCTAAATATACCAAAGCAAATCAACAGAATTAAAAAAGAAGAATATTATAAATTGCCACTAGCAATAGGTGTAAGTGTAAGGAAGAAAAATGGAGATATATTATTAGGAGAATCAATAAATGTTAGTGCTAATAGTATTTGTGTTCAATTGAATAAAGAATTATCTTATGAAGATGAAGTTTTGGTTACAATTCCTTTTTCAAAAGATTTTATACTAGAGAACTTAGAGGGAGTGGTAAAAAAAGTTGACAAAGGAGATAAGTTGCCTTATATATGTAATATTGTTTATGATTACATAGAGGAAGATAAGAGAAAGCAGATTATTAATCATATATTTAAAGTTCAAGAGATGCTTTTAAAATTTTCAAACAAAGTATAGGAGGGATTTTTTATGGATTTAAAAAATTATAAGACTATGGATGTAAATATTTTGTTGGGGATAGTAAATATGAAAATGCGTGATGAAAATTGGGATTTAGATGAACTTGTAAAATATTACGATATTGACAAAGAAGACTTAGTAAAAGTTTTAGAAAAAGGTGGATTCTCTTATTTTTCGGAAGCAAGACATTTCGCTTAAAAATCAAGGAAAAATATTTAAACATTAAAAAAGCTAGTATTTACTAGCTTTTTTAATGTTTATGATTTATTTTATAAATATAATAGTATATGATTGGTAAAAAGATTCCACCAGATAATATATTTCCTATTGAGACATTAAATAGGTTTTTAAAAATCACACCAAAACCATATGCGCTTGGTTCTAATATTTTACCCATAAATAGTACAAACATATTTGCTACACTATGTTGATATCCAGCTAAAGCAAATAGCATCACAGGGAACCAACAAGCAAGTAATTTAGAAGTTAAGTCTTTTCCTGCATAAGTCATCCAAACAGCTAAGGCTACTAATATATTACAGAAAAATCCACTAACTATTCCTTCAACAGCAGTAAGTTCAACTTTATGTTCTGCTAAACTAACAGTTGCTGCGACCAATTCGTGAGAATGAAAAATTTCTGTTTTTGATAATAGAAATGCTGTTAATACAGCTCCAAAGAAATTTCCAGCCCATACAATAACCCAATTTATAAGAACTTTTGACATAGGTATTTTTTTGTCTAAATATGCAATTGAAACTAAGTTATTTCCTGTAAAAAGAGAACCTCCAACAAATAAAACTAACATAATTCCAACAGGGAAAATACAAGCTCCAACCAATTTAGCGATTCCTTTGTCATGCAAAGACAGAACTTGTGTTGCTGTTAAATAACCAATATAAGCAAGTCCAATAAACATTCCAGCTAAGGCACCTAATAAAAATATATTGATACCTTTATTTTTTGCTTTTTTTACAGCCATCTCAATAATTTCATCAACTACTTCAACAGGCTTTAAATACATCTTTTCCATTACTCCTCCATACATAATTTTTAATCTAGGTAATAATATCACAAAGGAATATTTGTGTCAACTTCAACTTAAAATAAATTAAGTAAAAGTTAACAATATTTTTGTGAATTTAATTTGATAAAATATATATGAATATAGTATAATTTAAACGGCGAAGTTAGCAAAGAAATTTTATATGAATAATGTGGCTATTTAAATTTATACTAAACTTATAGTAACTATTTAGGCATAACTTAAAGATAAAACTTTATATAGCTGAATAGTTAGATCAATAGTTTAATGGGGTTAAGTGTTAACATAGTTAATAATTTATTGTTGTTTAGTTATTTAAAATAATAGTTACTTCAAAATAAAATGCTAAAATTTATGAGCTTAAAATTTAAGGAGGCACAATGATAATTAATTTAATTAGTAAAATTGGAGAAAAATATGATGAAATTTATTTTTTCCTATACAAAGAGGAGAAAATGTTAATAAATAAACATTTTGAAAAACATGTTGATTTTATTAATAAAGTTATAGAGAAAAAAGATTTTAAATTTAAAAATGGAGAAAAATTATCTATTGTATTGGAAGAAAATAATAGTCTAGTTGAGCTAAACATAATTGGTTTGGGGAAAAAAGAAAAATCAGATAATTTTACTCTTAGAACAAATATTTTTAAGGGAGTAGAAGGAATAAAAAATAAAAAAATAGCAGTAATTTCTGAGTCTATTGAAAATGGTAAATTGGTAGCAGAAAGCATATTATTTAGTGAATATAAATTTGATAAGTACAAAGAAAAATCTAAGGAAGAAAAAAATAATTTAGATGAATTAGAAGTTTCTTTATTAGGGAATATTTCTTTGGAAGAATTAAATGAAGCAATTTCAATTAGAGATGGAGTTTTTTTAGCAAGAAATCTTGTAAATGAACCAGCTAATGTAATTTATCCAGAGACTCTTGCAATAGAAGCTGTAAAAGCTTCTGAAAAATATGGATTTACTGTAGACGTATACGATGAAGAAAAAATAAAAGAACTAGGGATGGAAGCTTTCTTAGCAGTTTCTAGGGCTGCTTACTATAGACCTAAGTTAATTGTTATGAAATATTTAGGAGACCCTACTTCTTCTGAACTAACAGGACTTGTAGGGAAGGGATTAACATATGATACAGGGGGATTATCGTTAAAACCAAGTACATCAATGGATACAATGAAATCAGATATGGGTGGAGCAGCCACAGTAATTGGAGCATTAAGTATCATTGCTTCTCAAAAAATAAAGAAAAATGTAGTGGCAGTAATAGCAGCATGTGAAAACTCAATAGGTGGGAATGCATATAGACCAGGAGATATAATAGGAACTATGCAAGGGAAAACAATTGAAGTTCTTAACACTGATGCAGAAGGAAGACTTACTTTGGTAGATGCAGTACATTATACAATAAATAATGAAAAAGCTACAAAAATTGTAGACATAGCCACTTTAACGGGAGCTGCTTTAGTAGCACTAGGGACAACAACAACAGCAGCAATAAGCAATAATGATGAGTTTTATAAAATGGTAGAAGAAGCTGCAAATTTAAGTGATGAAAGGTTATGGAGATTGCCTAATTTTCCTGAATATGGGAAATTATTAGAATCTAAAATAGCTGATTTAAAAAATATTGGTGGGAAATACGCAGGGACGATAACAGCAGGTATGTTTATAGAAAAATTTGTTGGTAAAATACCTTGGGTGCATTTGGATATAGCAGGAACTTCTTGGACAGATGCACCATATGATTTTTATACATATGGTGGGACAGGACAAATTGTAAAAACTTTATATAATTTAATTAAACTTTAAAAAATATATTTTATTAATGATTCATTTTTTGAATATCAAAGATTTAT
>JAFGUR010000193.1 GCA_016938425.1 Fusobacteriaceae bacterium | reverse complement strand
ATATAAAATGAAAATTGATAATTTAATTACAAAAATAGGCTTTGCCATATTTCTATTGATACTTATTGTATTAAGAGTTATGATTTTCTATATGAATGAAAAAAGTAAGGAATACTCAGTTGAGTTTTCCTTACTTTTGATAGTGTTTTAATAATAATAAAATATAATTGAAACAGATTTATTATACTTTATTTCAAATTAATCCACCCTGGAATACCTTCTATTTTTTTTACCATTTTTTCTGGTAGATATTGCTCTTTTGGATTTTTTAGATCAATATAGTCTGTTATTTCTTCATTATTTTTTATTTTATGAACCCATTTAGGTTCTGTTAATAAAATTCTACCAAGTGCAACTAAGTCATAACATAAATTGATTGCGTCCTCGGCTTTTTCTTTGGTAGTAATGCTTCCAACACCAATTAATGGTTTTCTACCATTAATTTTTTCAGAAATTAATTTACCAATAATTCTTTTATCATTTTCATCTCTAGATGAAGTAGCATTATAATCTTTCAAAGATATATGTAAATAATCTATATCTTGCTCTGATAGAGTATCTACAAGAGCTAATGTATCCTCTATAGTGATTCCGGGTTCCTCAATTTCTTCTGGAGAAAATCTATATCCAATAATAAATTCTTCTTTTCCAAATTCCTTTTTTGCTTTGTTTACTGAATTAATTACTTCTAATATCAATTTCATTCTATTTTCCAAAGAACCACCCCATTGGTCGCTTCTTTTATTTGAATGAGGTGAGAAAAATTGTTGTAATAAATAAGTATTTGCTCCATGAATTTCAATTCCATCAAATCCTGCTTTTATTGCTCTAACTGTTGTTAAATAAAATCCTTCAATAATTTCATTTATTTCCTCTTCAGTCATTTCTTTTGGAACAGGAAGAGACTCTAAAGTCCCATATGAAGTTGAAGTTGGTTTTACAGAAGAGGCACTTATTAATACTCCCTTAGAAGGATCAGCCTTTCTACCAGCATGGAAAATTTGTAGTATTCCTTTTGCTCCATTAAATTTTATCGCATCAGCCAATTTTTTTAATGAGTCAATATAATTGTCAGTACCTGCATAAAATTGATTTTCAAATCCTTGACCATTAGGTTGAAAAAAAGTACAAGCAGTAATAAACATTCCAACATCGTCAGAACGGTATTTATAATATTCTATCTCTTCATTTGAAATAGTTAAGTCATCATTTCCTGACCAGGTTGTCATAGGTGCAACTACTATTCTGTTTTTTAAAATAACATTTTCTTTTAATTTAAATTCATTAAACATAGATCCTCCTATATACAATTTAAAGTTTAGTTTGTTAAAAATTTAATAAGCTAATTCGTTGTAAGTAATCTCGTTTGTGAGAGTATTATTAAATTTTAAAAATTATATAAAGCTTTGCTTAGAAATTAATTTACTATTTAGACTAATTAATTTCATTTTTCTATTATAACTAAATTAGTAGATAAAAGGAAGTATGCACTTTATAGTAATATACTTACAAAAAAGGAAGTATGAATAATTAAAATTTTCATCAAAATACTAGATTTGTTTTGATAACATTATATTTAAAATGAGTTTATCTGTCTCTTCCATACCAATTTTTCCAAGAGAAATTAAATTATTGATAGTCTTTTCTATATCTTCATCAATAATCCCTTCTATTGAGCTTACACACTTATTTTTAAGAGCTAAACACATTGAATTATAGGCTGCTTCAGTAACTGTTGCAACTTTTAATGCACAGCTATTTTTTGCTCCATCACAAATTATTCCAGAAACATTTCCTATCATATTTTTTATAGCAAAATTAATATTATTTATGTCTCCACCTTTTAAAAATACCATACCACAACTAGCACCAATAGCTGAAATTATTACGCCACATAAAGCGCTTAATTTTCCTAATTTTTGTTTTAAGTGAATTGCAACTAGATTGCTTAAAGCTATTGCTCTTAAAATATTTTCTTTTGAAAAATTAAAATATTCTCCAAAATATATAACTGGTAAAGAGGTTGTGATTCCTTGATTTCCACTACCACAATTTGTCATAACAGGTAATTGGCACCCACCCATTCTAGCATCTGAAGCAGCAGAAGTCATAGAAGTTATATAACTTTTAACGTCTATTTTCTCCAATTGATTAGATGAGAATATTGTTTTACCCACTTCTAAACCATAATTATTATTGAGTCCTTCTTCAGATATTTTTTTATTTAAACTGATTGACGTATCTAGAAATTCAATTTCTTTAATAGAAATAGTTCTTATAAAGTTAAAAATTTCTAAGATAGAAGTTTTAATATCTGATTTTTTTTCTGAAAATTCTAAGTTATTTTTTTTGTTAATTTTTATTTCATTTTTAGAAGACAATTGAACAATATTTGTATGATTCTCTTCTATAACAAGTGAATATTTATTATCTAAAGTTTCAACAATTATTTTTATAAATAATTTTTGTGAAGTAGTTTCTATATCAATATTTATTTTATTTTCATTTAT
>JAFGUR010000192.1 GCA_016938425.1 Fusobacteriaceae bacterium | reverse complement strand
TACATTGAGCAGAGATTAACAGAGCCACAATTTAAGTATTATAAAAAGCTAGAAGAAAAAAGAAATAAATTGAAGGAGGGAATTTTGTAAATGAATATTTTAGAGTATGGTGGTACTTGTATTAAGAAAGATATAAGGCTTAGAAATGAGGAACAAAAGTTAATTTTGGTAATTGCTTGTATGGGGTTTTTTGATGAAATAGAAGTAACGACAAAAGATAAATATGAAAGTATAAAAGTTGGTGATAAAGTTAAAATTGCTTATACTTTACAATCTGATAAGGTTAGTAAAGAACAAAATGGTCAAAAGAAAGTGGATGTGTTAACAATTTTAAAGCCAATAGGACTTGAAAAGGTAGAAAAAAGAGATAAAACATTTGATGAACTTGGTAGTGTTGAAGTAGTTGTTTTGTCAAAAGAAGCTCATTCTATGACTAATAAAGAAACAGGTGAACCTGTGAGGTGGTGGAGAGCTAATCTTGAAGGTGATATTTCACTTGAACATAAGATAACAGAAGATGAATATAAGCTTTTAAAAGAGTTTAACAAATATAAGGCTACAATTATACCTGTAGAACAAAATTATAAAAAAGTAGTTAAAGTTCTTGATTGGGAATTTCTAGGAGAAAATGAGAGAAAGTACTCGTTATAATTATGCTTTTACAGGTATAGAAAAAAGATTTTTACTTCAATTGTTAGCTTATGCAATTGATAAGAAAAAGAAAAGATTTTTAAATGATAAAGATAGTTTTTTAAGTTTTCTTAATATAAATGATTTGGATAAAATAGAATTAAAACATCTAGAAAAAATAAGTTCTAAAATAATGTTAATGAGGGAGGAACAGGATGAATGATTTAATTGGAAAATTAGATAAAAATAAAGATGGTAAAGTTAATTTTGAAGATTTTATAGCAGGTGTTAAAGATATTCTTGATTTAGATAATGATGGGAAAGTAGAAATTGTTGAAATTATTACTGTTATCAAAAATATTTTGACTGTGTTGTGATATTGATGTGGAGAACTTTTATAACTTTGTTCATAATGATTATGACATCATAGTAAAAGTTTTATGCTTAATGCTTGCTATTTACTATGATTTAAAAAATAATAAAAAATAATCTTGTATATTGCTCTTAATTAGTTAAGGGCAAAATAGAAGGTGGAAAGGTGGAATATAATGTGGCATTTAGGTACTTTTACATATGACCAAATGACTTCTTCGCATATTGATTTAGTAAAAAAAGCTTTAGAAAGAGATTTAAATATAATTTTTGAATTAGGAAATGGATATATTGATATTGATACTTCGCAATTTATTTCTGAATATACTCTATATGCTAATTATAATAAATATAACAATCTTGTTACTATAAGTAGTGTTCCTGTTATTTCTATAAATCAAGTTGTTTTAAATCCTTTTTTAGACTATGTTGATCCAGCTGGCAGATTGCAAAAAAATCAATGTTTATATAAATTATTTAATCAAGAAATTTTGTATTCAAAGACTTTTGAAGTAAGTAATATTAGTAATCCTGGCTCTTTACCTGATAAATTACCTCCCACTACCGAGGAACGTGATAAAGAAAGTGAAGAACAAAGGACAGACTTTGAAAATGAACTTGGTAAAAAAAATCGAGAAGGGATAGTTGATTTTGAAGGAATCCCTGAATGGAAGGTTGATAATGGCGATGGGACTTTTACATATACTTGGCGAGAGCGTGACATAAACGGTGAATGGAAAATAAGAACGGCAACAAAAGGGACTACTATAAAAGATGGTAAATTGGTAAATGTAGATGAAACAGATGGTTTTATGGACATTGACGGTATTCATTATGCAGATAGTAGCGAATATCTTGAAAATATAGATAAACGGGTAAAAGGTTATTCTGATGGCTTGAAAGGAATGACAGCAGAATTTGTAACAAATGAAGGTTTACAAGCGGGAAAAATATTAGGTGCTGGATTACTTTTTGAAAAGGGTGGAGAGTTCTTTACCCAAGACCAAATTAAAAACACGGGTATTCTAGATGAAGTTAATAAAATATATCAAGGTGTAAAAGATGCATATGTAGAGGTTGAACCTTCACTTGGTCAAAAAATAGGTGCAGCAATTGCTATTGGTGCTAAGTATTTTGTCCCTTTTATTGCGATTTCGAAACCTCTTGGTACTGCTGACGAAATGTCAGAATTTACAGGGTTAAAAGGTGATATTTGGGATTTTACAGAAAAGGTTAAGAAAGGCGATTACAAATCTGTAGATGAAAAAGTTGTATCTGAAGAGGTGAGAAAAAAGGATTTGGAAGATTATAAGAAAGCTATTGAAAAAGCATTAAAAGAAAGTTTAAAAGAC
>JAFGUR010000191.1 GCA_016938425.1 Fusobacteriaceae bacterium | reverse complement strand
GAGTGGCGAGGACGGAGTCCTTGCCGTGGGCTCGGGCTCCGTCCCGACTCCACCTTTTTTCCCCACCGCAGGTGGGGGGATTAAATAAAGGCATTATAGTTTTGTAACAAGTTAAGATTTATTATTTTAGGAGGCTACAATGGAAATAAAATTATTTATAGATGAGTTATTTCAAGAAGCTAAAAAAAGAGGGCTTAAAGAATTTGAAGTATTTTATAGTGAAGGAAAAAGTTTTTCTGTCAAAATTTATAATGGGGAAATCGATGACTATAAAAATTCTAGTTCTACAGGTTTATCTTTCAGAGCTATTTATAAAGAAAGAATGGGGTACTCTTATACAGAAAATTTTTCTGAAGATTCTATCAATTTATTAATTGATGAATTAATTGGAAATGCTAGCATCATTGAGTCAACTGATAAAGAAACTATTTTCAAAGGAAGTAATAATTACCATAAGTCACTAGAAATGATTAATAATTTATCGAACAAAGACATTTCTGAAAAAATTGATATAGCTTTGAAAATGGAAAAACTAGCAAAAGAGTTGGACAACAGAGTTTATTCTGTTAATCATTGCTTAATTGGTGAAGGAATTGGTAAAAGAATAATAAAAAATTCTCATGGATTGTATTTGGAAAATGAAGATAATGGTGCTTATGCTTATATTAATGTTTTGGTAAAAGATGGTGAAGAAACTCGAACAGGATTTGCATTTAAAGATTTTGATGATTATAATAATTTTGATTACAAAAAATTGGTAGAAGAGGCTGTTGAAAGAGCAATTTCTCTTTTAGGAAGTAAAAGTATTCCTTCTGGAAATTATGATATAATAATAAAAAATGAGGCGATGGAAGAATTATTAGGTGCCATGAGTGGAATATTTTCTGCAGAAGCTGTAGATAAAGGATTATCAAAGTTTAAAGATAAAATAAATACAAAAGTAGCTAATGAGAAAATCTCTATATTAGACAATCCTTTTATGAAAAATGGGGTATTCAAGACCTTTGATGATGAAGGATATCCTACAAAAGAGAAAATTTTAATTGAAAGTGGAATTTTAAAAACTTATTTACATAATTTAAAAACTGCTGAAAAATTCAAAGCTACCTCAACAGGAAATGGACAAAAAGGCTCTTATAAAAGTAGTATTGGCATAGCTCCTTACAACTTTTATATCAAAAATGGTGCTTCTTCATTTGAAGAATTATTAAATAAAATGAATAATGGTCTGATTCTTATTGAATTTGATGGGATTCATGCAGGATTAAATTCTATTTCAGGGGATTTTTCTTTATCTACAAGAGGATATCTTGTTGAAAATGGAAAAATAACAAAGGGAATTAATGGTATTGTTCTTGCTGCTAACTTCTTTGATTTATTATTAAATGTAAAAGAAGTTGGAAATGACTTAAAATTTGGTTTTCCAGGCAAAACAAGAATTGGGTCTCCATCACTATTATTTGATAATTTATCAGTTTCAGGAGAATGATTAACAGATTTATTTTTTGATATAACTTTAAAAATAGATAAATTATTTTTTAACTGCTTGGTTTAAATAAATTAAGCAGTTTTTTAATTTTATAGAAATTATTTTTCATTTACTTTTCTAAACAGACTTACTTTACAATCCATAATTATTTTTTGGTAAAAATCTGCAGTTATTTTAAGGACAGTCTATAATTTACAAAAAACTTTACAAATCATCTGTAAAAAGATACAATAAAAATATAATAAAATTATCGATAAACAGGAGAAAATATGAAAAAAATATTATTAACATTATTCTTAATTAGTAATATTAGCTTCAGCTATAAATATGAAAATTATATGAAGGAAGATAATGTTTTAGAAGTTGCATTGGAAAATGATGACATTGCACTTATAAAAAAT
>JAFGUR010000190.1 GCA_016938425.1 Fusobacteriaceae bacterium | reverse complement strand
TTAGCAGAGATTAAAAAAGATGTAGCAACAGAAAGAGCAATTTCTGATAGCTTAACTGTAAATTCTAAAGATGAGCCTGTGGAGAATCAGAATGCAACGGAATATGGAGATAAGAAAAAAACTCTTTTAGAGAAAACAAAAGATTATGCTGTTGAAAAGGGAAATGAATTTGTATTACATCTTAAAGAAACAGATTGGCTAGATACAATAAATAGGTCTTTAGATTATCCAAAAGGATTATTACTGGGTGCTGGAGAAAGTGCAACTTTTGGATATACAAATTTCATAGAAGACCATATATCTATATATGACAAAGAAACTTATTATTTTGGAAAATTCTCAGGAAATTATCTAGTAGGATCTATATTGAGTGAAGGAGGAAAAGCTGGAGGAATTACTCTTACTCTTAGTGGAGCAGGTTCTGTAGTAGGAGTTTCAGTCTTTTCATACAGTGAAGCTGTTCAATTATATAGTGTAGGGGCTATTGCTAGTAATTCTGTATTAATGGTGAATTCTGGTGGGGATGAAGGAAAGAATAATGTATCAGATTATAATACTTGGAATAAAGGAACATTTAATTCTTCAAAAGAGACAATAAATTACCATTTTAAGAAACATGGAAAAGAAGTAGGAGCTGAATCTGTTGAACAATACATGAAAAAAGCAGAAGCATTTAAAAATAATTTAAAAGGTGCTAAAAAATCAGACGTTAAGGGCAAAGTAAAAGGCGTAATTAGGTATAAAAAAAATGGTAAATATATTGATATTGCACCAGATGGGTCCATTATATCTTTTGGAAAACAATAAAAAATAAGGAGATAGCTATGATTAAACATGAATTGTTAAATTTAAATACTAAAAAAAATATAGAAATAGAAGATTGGTTTATACAATATTTTTTTGATTATCTAAATTGGATAGAAACAAAAAATTATAATTCAAATAAGTTAGAAATGGGAATAGATTATCATGGACAATCTATAATTAGTGATAAAAGTATTTATAAATTAATATTAATTTTGGAAGGAATTATAAATATTTTTAAAAATTCGCCAGAAACTTTTGTATTAACAGGCAGTTGTGAAGTTGATGAAAATAATGAATTTAAAGTTGAAGAAATACCATTAAATAAAGATGATATTTTGGCGTTACTATTAAAAATAAAATATTTTTTGGATATAGCATATAAAAATAAGGAAGCCATTTTATTTAATGGTATATAAATATGAGTCGAATAAGCCTGGGAAAATAATCGATTCTGTTGTAAAAAATTAAAACTATTAAATTTATTCCAAGTTTTTACATGATT
>JAFGUR010000189.1 GCA_016938425.1 Fusobacteriaceae bacterium | reverse complement strand
TGAACCAAAAAAAATAGGAATTAGTAAAAAAATTATTACTCTATATTTCTTATAATATAATAAATATAGAGTAATAATTACCCCTAAACTAATTCCTAAAAAAACATTTACTTTTATTATTAAAAGTATTAAAGAGCCTATAATTGTAGATAGTGCATAAGTCTCTATATTCTTCATGTATACCTCAATCTATTTTAAGAAATCTATTTTAGAAAGAACTTGTACTTATACTATAAACACCTAAATTTCTACTGCTTCTTATTGTGAAAGCCAGTTTAGTTGTAGACCCATCCATAACTAATATTACAAATGGAGTATTTGTATCAAAAGTCCCAAATTTGTTAATTGCAACACTTGTTACTGAAGAAGAAAAAGTAAAATATCTTGGCTCCAATTCTGTTTGATAACCTGTTACATTATTTATTTCTAAAGAATCCGTATTTATCGATAAACTAGCTGTTTCAATTCCCCTTTGATAAACTCTTAAAGTTGAAGTTTCTAAAAATGCTGGTACTTGTGCTTTTAGTCTTAAAAGTTCATTTTTTATAGCTCTTTCTCTCATTTTCCATACTCCAAGACTAGCCATTATCATTATAATGGCAATTACTATAACTAATTCCATAAGAGTATATGCTTCTTTTTTCCCTTTTTTTATACCTTTTCCCATTGGTTCCCCTTTTTTATATATTTTATTATTCTTGCACTTTTCACAAATTTATCTGTTGAAATCACAGAAAATTTCATTATTTCTATATTATTTTCTTTGACTATTAAACTAAACATAGGGTGTATATTCCCATCTTTATTAAAATATCTATTACTTGTTGTTGCTTCATATGTATACCTTTTTGGAAGTTTAAACTTCTCTATTATTTTACTATTTTTCTTAAATAAAATCAAATTATTATCAAAATCAAAAATAATATCAATTTGATAATTTTGCTTGTAAGCTTGCAATGACATTAATCTAAATATTTCAGGTATTTTTTCACTTATTACTCTATAATCAGATTTTTTTGAATAGTTGGAAAACGACAACCCACTCAAACTAGCTAAAATTAAAATAATTGATAATCCTGTCATTAGTTCAAAAATCGTGTAAGCTCTTTTCTTCATCTCTCTCCCTCATGAAATTATTTTCTGGTCTGTATTTTTCTTAAAATATCTTTTATTGCCTCTTCAATATTTTTATAATCTTTAATTTTTTCTCTATCAACAAATTTATCAATATCTTTATTTGAATATCCTAAAGATTCTAGAGCCAAATAAATATTTTCCTCTAACTCAGAAATTCTAATACTATCTTTTGACTCAAAAGAATCTTCTAATGTTAAATTAACTGGTAATTTATCCTTAATATCTAAAATTAATTTTTTCCCTTTTTTTTCACCTAATCCTGGAACCTTTGTCAAAAGCTTAATGTCTTCACTAATTATAATTTGTTTCAAGTCCTTTACATTAAATGTAGAAAGAATTGCTATTGCCAATTTTGCCCCAACGCCACTAATACCTATCAATTTTTCAAAAAAATCTCTTTCAGATTCATTATAAAATCCATATAACAAAAACATGTCTTCCCTAACATAATTGTAAATAAATAATTTTACTCTGTCACTGCCTATCTTTTCAAACGTATTAAGAGAGATGTAAATCTTATAACCTATATTATTTACATCAATAGTGACACTATCAACTTTTTTACTAGCAACTTCTCCACATATATAATCAAACATTTTTTCTCCTATTTTTCCAAATTAATTTCTTTTAAATCTTCTAATTCAAATCCCAAAAATAATTCTCCTAATTCCTTAAAGTTTTCAGGTTCATCACTTACAAAATATTGGTCTTCTTTTTCTCTTTTAAAATTTTCCATATGTAATTCTTTTAAAATCATTTTTACTTCTTTAGCTGTTTCTTCTGCTGGGTTTATCAACTTTATTTTCCCATTAGTCAACTTATTTATCACTTTAGTCAACAAAGGATAATGAGTGCAACCTAAAACTAATGAATCTATCATAACATCAATCTCATTTAAATATTTTTTTACAATTTCTTCTGTAATTGGATCATCAATCATTCCTTCTTCTATTAATGGTACAAATAATGGACATGCTTTTTGGTAAACATTGGCTCCTAACTTTATTCTTTTTATTGCATTATAATATGCTTTTGAACTAACTGTTCCTTTTGTTCCAATTACACCTATATTTTCCCCAATCTCCACAGCCATTCTTGCTCCTGCTTCTATTACTCCTATAACTGGAATATCTAATTCTTTTTTTAATTCTTCTAAAGCAAAAGCACTAGCTGTATTACAAGCGATAACTATCATTTTTACATCTTGAGTTTTTAAAAATTTTGCTATTTCTTTACTATATCTTACAATAACTTCTTTCGACTTACTCCCATAGGGAACTCTTGCTGTGTCTCCAAAATAAACTATTCTTTCATTAGGTAAAACTTTTTTTAACTCTTTAACTACAGTTAAACCTCCTAATCCTGAATCAAAAACCCCAATTGCTTTCCTATTCAAATCTATCACCTTTTTTCTTTGCTATCTTTTTTAAAAAAAATACTACTAAAAAAAGACCAATTACGATTATACTTCCTATAATTGCATTTCTTTTTCTAAGCCCTAAAACTTCAATTATTTCATATGTTTTTTTATCAAGTATTTTTACTGATTTATTCATAGTATCTGCCACATAAATTTTATCTTTTGAAACCCATATATCTCTTGGGCTATAAAACTTATTTTCTCTGCCACCCTTTTCTCCTATACTTTTTATAATTCCTTCTGATGTAAAAAGTAGTATTTGACTAGAACCTGAATCAATTATATAAATATCTCCATTTAAGTCCACATAAATATCTTCTGGCGAAATCAAGAAATTTTCTTTATTCTCTTGATTTTTTAAATTAGACACATAAAATCCATCTTTATCAAAAAAATTTACTTCTTTAGTACTATTATCAACTATAACATACTTACCATTTAATTTACTAATTCCAAAAGGTTCTATAAATCCACCATCATAAAAAGTTTTATATCCAAAACTTTTTATATTTTCCCCCTCAAAGTCCATAGAAATAATTCTTGAATTTTTAGTATCACATATATATATTCCATCTTCATCAACATATAAGCCATTTGGCGTATCTAATTCCCCTAATAAATTTCCTTTTTTAAAATTAAATTCTTTTACTATCTTATCGTTATTATCTAACTTTAAAAGTATACCTTTTCCAAATAAAATATACAAATTATTTTTATAATAAAAAATATCTGTTATAGCTTTTTCTTCAAAAAATTTTAATGTATGTTGATATTTAAAATTTTTATCATATTTAACTATTACTCCTGTAAAACTACTTGCAGAATATATATTTCCTTTCTCATCAACAGTAATAGATGTCGGAGCATATTTCATAGGAATTGTCCTACTTACTTCCAATTTCATTTGAGGAAATAATAGAAAACTTAAAATAACAAACAACACTAAAAATAATTTTTTCATATCTACCTCTCTTTTTGCTTCAAAATGATTATTGAACCATATAAAAAACCTAATTAAATTTACTGGAAAATAAAAAAATCTTAAAAATCAAACATTTAAACCTTAGACTTAAAATTATTCTAGAATTTCTTCCAAGAAACCTCATAAACATAAGATGTTTTTTGCCACTATAAGAAGCTTATCCTTCAGGAAATCCCTTATAATTTATAATATGGAAATGTTTGCATTGAATTATAAGGTGTCCAGTAACCCTTGTTGGTCGGGGTTTAGATATTTTTAGAGCTTTAGCTCTTAGAATATTTAGATAATTTTACTCCTTTAGGAGTTAAATTATTTTATGCGGAGCCAAAACGATAGTTGGACAGACGCCCAAGGTTTTAAAAAATTGTCTCTAATTCAGTAGCTTCTAATTACTTTATCTGTTTTTTATTTTTTGTTTATCAAATATCTTTTTTAAATAAAAACCTGTATAAGATTTTTTAACCTTACTTATTTTTTCAGGAGTTCCTTCAGCAATTATTTGCCCTCCACCTTGTCCACCTTCAGGTCCAATATCTATTATATAATCTGCTGTTTTTATTACATCTAAATTATGTTCTATTACTAGAACTGTATTTCCTTTTTCCACTAATTTATCTAATACTTCCAATAATTTTTTAATATCTTCAAAATGAAGCCCTGTTGTTGGTTCATCCAATATATAAATTGTATTTCCTCTTGATTGCTTAGACAATTCTGTTGCAAGTTTTATTCTTTGTGCTTCTCCTCCACTTAATGTTGTTGCAGGTTGTCCTAATTTAATATAATCTAATCCAACATCCATTAAAACTTTTAATTTCCTCTCAATTGATGGAACATTTTGGAAAAATTCATAGGCATCTTCTACACTCATATCTAAAACTTCTGCAATAGTTTTTCCTTTATAGTGAACTTCTAGTGTTTCTCTATTATATCTTTTCCCTTTACACGTATCACATGTTACATAAACATCTGGTAAGAAATTCATTTCTATTTTTAAAATTCCTGCTCCTTGACAAGCTTCACAACGCCCGCCTTTTACATTAAAAGAAAATCTTCCTTTTGAATACCCTCTTATTTTAGCATCTTTTGAACTTGCAAAAATATCTCTAATCTCATCAAATAATTTAGTATATGTTGCTGGATTTGATCTAGGCGTTCTCCCTATGGGGCTTTGATCTATATCTATTACTTTATTTAGATTTTCTAACCCAGTAATATTTTTGTATTCTAAAGGATATAATTTACCTTTATTTAATTTATTAAATAAAATTGGATAAAGAGTATGATTTACTAAAGTTGATTTACCACTTCCACTAACTCCAGTTACTACAGTCATAATTCCTAAAGGAATTTTTAAATCAATATTTTTTAAATTATTTCCTTTTGCTCCTATAAGTTCAATATACTTATCTGAAACTCTTCTTTCTTTTGGAATATCTATTGCTATTTCACCTTTTAAAAATTTTCCTGTTATAGAATTAGGATTATTCATTACATCTTGTGGTGTTCCTTTTGCTACAATTTCTCCTCCAAATCTCCCTGCTTTAGGCCCAATATCAATAAGATAATCAGAAGAAAGCATTGTATCCTCATCATGTTCTACAACTATAAGCGTATTTCCTATATCTCTTAATTTATTTAAAGTCAATAATAATTTATCATTATCTCTTTGATGTAATCCTATACTTGGTTCATCTAGTACATATAATACTCCTGTTAAACCTGAACCAATTTGAGTTGCAAGTCTTATTCTTTGACTTTCTCCTCCACTTAATGTTTTAGTTTCTCTCCCTAATGTTAAATATTCCAATCCAACATTTATCATAAACATTAATCTTTCTCTAATTTCTTTTAATATCTCCTTTGCTATCTCTTCTTGTTGCTTTGTTAATTTTAAATTATTAAAAAATTCTAAGGCTCCACTAATACTAAGTTCACATACATCCATTATAGATTTATCATTTATAGCTATAGCTAAGACCTCATTTTTTAATCTTTTTCCCTTACAAGTTTTACATTCTCTCTCAATCATGTATTTATTTTCTATTTCTTCTTTTGTGCTTTCTGAATTTGTTTCGTTATATCTTCTTTCAAGATTATGAACTATTCCTTCAAAAGCTCTCATTCCATCATAAGAAAATGAAGGACCAACATAAGAAACTTTAAATTTTTTATCTCCACTACCATATAAAATATAATTTTTTTCTTCTTTTGTTAAGTCTTTATATGGTTTATCCATATCTATTTTCAACCCTTTACACATAGCTTCAAATACAGTCCATGTATAACCACCCTTTGATGTACTTGCTCCTGGGATATAAATTGCTCCTTGATTAATTGACAGTTCTTCATCATTAATTAAGTAGTCTTCATTAACTTCCAATCTTTTCCCTAATCCATTACAATCATCACAAGCTCCAAAAGGAGCATTAAAAGAAAAAAGTCTTGGATTTATTTCTGGAAAACTAAAATTATGTTCAGGACAAGTATAGTTTTCACTAAAATATTCATCTTTATCATCTATACTAACTATTACATTCCCTTCTGATAACTCTACTGAAGACTCAACTGCTTGTGTTAATCTTCCTATAAATTCCTTATCCTTTTCCTTAAAAACTAATCTATCAACAACTACCTCTATGTTATGTTTCTTATTTTTATCTAATTCAATTTCATCTTCAAGATATAAAATTTCACCATCTACTCTAGCCCTTACGAATCCCTTTTTCATTAGATTAATAAATAAATTTTTATGTGTCCCTTTTTTATCTTTAACTACTGGAGATAAAATTACAATTTTACTTTGAGTTTTAACACCTTCTAATATAGAATCTACTATTTCTTCTACCGTTTGCCCCTTTACCCCTTTATGACAGATTGGACAATGCGGCTCCCCTGTATGAGCCCATAAAAGTCTCATATAATCATAAATTTCTGTAATAGTTCCTACTATAGAACGTGGATTCTTATTTGTGGTCTTTTGCTCTATTGAAATAGCTGGAGCTAATCCTTCAATACTATCAACTTCTGGCTTCTGCATTTGACCTATAAATTGTCTTGCATAAGCTGATAAACTTTCCACATATCTTCTTTGACCTTCTGAATAGATTGTATCAAATGCTAATGAAGATTTTCCACTTCCACTAACACCTGTTATAACAACAAATTGATTTTTAGGTATTTCAATATCTATATTTTTTAAATTATGCTCTTTGGCACCTTTAATAATTATTTTATCTTTCATTTTATACCTCTTTTATAATTTATTTAATCTAGTTTGTTGCAAAACTCCAACACCTTTATTTTACTTATATAAAAAAC
>JAFGUR010000188.1 GCA_016938425.1 Fusobacteriaceae bacterium | reverse complement strand
TGAAAAAATTAAATCACCTATTCCACTAAATTTATACTTATATTTTGTAACTAATAAATTTGACAAAGTTATAACTACAAAAATTTTTGATAATTCTGAAGGCTGGATACTTATAGGTCCTAATTTTATCCATCTTCTAGCCCCTAATACTGTACTTCCTATAAAAAATACTGATATCAAAATTATTACGTTTAATATATATATATGTTTGCTATATTTAGAATAGATTCTGTAATCGATACTTGAAAAAATAAAGAACATCCCTATTCCCAATAAATCCCATAAAATCTGTTTTTGATAAAAACTACTAGTCCTAGTATGAGTTGCGCTATAGACTGCGGCTATCCCTATAGATAATAAAGCTAAGCTTGTAAATATAAGCATAAAATCTAGTTTTTTTAATTTTTTTATTGTGTATTTTATATTATCTAGTATAGATAAAAAATTTATTTTCATTATTACTCTATCTCTTCTTTCTTTACTTTTTTTATGGGAATAGAGATAGAAAGTCCTACGTTACGCTCTTCTTCACTTTTTAAAAGGCACTCTAAGCCTTCTTCATCTATTATTAGATATTTTTTAAAAACTTCTAATAAATCTTCTTTTAAATCACTTAAAACTTCTTGACTTATTCTTGCTCTATCTTGAGTAATCACTACTTTTAGCCTACTACTTGCAATAGATCCACTTTTTTCTTGTTTTTGAAAAAATCCAAACATAAGAATCCTCCCTACTTTTTAAATATACTCAATATTTTAGCTGCAAATGTTGTTTTCTCTTCTAAATCTAAAAGGGGAACATCTTCTCCCTTAATTCTTTTAACTATATTTTCATAAGCTTTAGCTGCTTTACTATTTTCTTCTCTTATTACTGCTTCACCTTTATTAGTTGATATAATAACTGCTTGATCATCTGGAACTATTCCTAATAACTCTAATTCTAAAGCTTCTAATATTTCTTCTACCTGTATCATTTCACCTTTTCTCACCATATCTGGTCTAATTCTGTTAATAATAAGTTTAGGCGTTTTCTTTTCATATGCATCTAAAAGTCCAACAATTCTATCTGCATCTCTAATAGCTGATAACTCAGGATTCGTTACTATTATAACTTCATCTGCTCCTGCGATAGCATTTTTAAATCCTTGCTCAATTCCTGCTGGAGAATCAACAATTACATAGTCAAAATCTTTTTTTAACTCTTCTACCAACTCTTTCATTTGCTCTGGAGTCACTGCATTTTTATCTTTAGTTTGCGATGCTGGTAATAGTTGAAGTTTTGCCTTTAATTTTTTATCTTTAATTAAAGCTTGTTTTAACTGTGCTCTCCCCTCTATTACATCTACTAAATCATAAACAATTCTATTTTCTAAACCCATTACTAAATCTAAATTTCTTAATCCAATATCTCCATCAACCACTGCAACTGAATAATCTAGTAATGCTAATCCTGTACTAAGATTTGCAACTGTTGTTGTTTTCCCTACTCCACCTTTTCCTGAAGTTATTGCGTATACTACACCCATTTTTTCCTCCTAATCATATTATTTCCCAGTATGACCAAATCCCCCATGCCCTCTATCTGTGTCATTCAATTCAGTCACTTCGTTCCAATCAACTTTATAAACTTTATTTAAAACAAATTGCCCTATTCTTTCATTATTTTTTATAATAAACTCTTCATTTCCAAGATTTATCATTATTATTTTAATTTCTCCTCTAAAGTCACTATCTATTGTTCCTGGAGAATTAACTAATGTTATTCCATGCTTTATCGCTAATCCACTTCTTGGTCTAACTTGTATTTCATACCCTAAAGGAATTTCCACTTTTAATCCTGTTGGTATCAAAACTCTTTCAAAAGGTTTAATTATAACATCCTCTTTCAAATAAGCATGAACGTCCATTCCTGCTGAGCCCTCAGTCATATAAATTGGTAAGCTAGCACTGTCTTCTTTTATAACTTTTATACTAATTTTCTTCATTTACTTCTCCTAAAACTGTCGAAGAATAATACTCTTCCTTAAATATTTCTTTTGCTAAAGAAACTATTTTTTCTTCATCAACAGAATTTACTTCTTTTATTATTTCTTCAATTTCTAAAACTCTTCCATGGGCAATATAATTATTTGCCATTCTACTCATTCTTGATTTTGATGTTTCAAGTCCTATTATCATTGAACTTAATAATTGATTTTTAGCTTTTTGTAATTCAATCAATCTAACTCCATTATTTTTTATATCTTCAAATTCTTCTTTTATCATTTCCAAAACTTCTTTATAATCCTCTTTTGTTGTCCCAACATATACTGTAAATAATCCACCATTTTTATAAGAAGATACATAGGTATATACCGAATAACAAAGACCTCTTTCTTCTCTAATCTTTTGAAATAATCTTGAGCTCATATTTCCACCTAGTATATTAGAAATTACTGAAAGAACATATTTATTTTTATCTAAATAACTTAGGCCTTTGGTGTTAAAACAAAGATGAACTTGATTTATATCTTTTCTTATTATATTATGAGAAGGCTTTATTGTAAAGTCTACATTTTCTCTTGCAACTTCTATGCTTTCTCTTTCTGTTACAAAATATTTTTCTAATAATTCTATAATAGAATCAAAATCTATTGCTCCAACTATAGAAATAACCATATTATTTGTGGTATATCTCTTTTGAAAGTAATTTACTAAAGTTTCTCTCCTTATACTATTAACACTTTCTTCTGTTCCTAAAATATTTCTTCCTAAAGCTCCAGAAACTATTTCTTCTGAGTTTATGTCATGTACTAAATCTTCTGGCATATCTTGATACATCCTAATTTCTTCTATTACAACTTTTTTCTCTTTTTCTAAATTTTCTTCAGTAAAAGTCGAATTGTTTAATATATCAGCCAGTATTTCTATACTTTTTTCAACATATTCTGCTAAAGTAACTGTATAAAAAGCTGTTATTTCCTTACTGGTATATGCATTTATATGTCCACCTATAAGATCTATTTCTTCTGATATATCCTTTGAACTTCTTGTTTTTGTTCCCTTAAAAACCATATGTTCTAGTAAATGTGCCACACCTTGTTCAGTATCCATTTCATCAACAGAACCTGTTTTATAATAAACCCCTAAAGATACTGAGTTTAAATTCTCCATATTTTCCAATAAAACTTTAATTCCATTTGATAGTTCTTTTATTTGATACAATTTCCCTCCTAATATTCTGCTTTACTTAATGTAATAGCACTAACAATTGTAAAAATTATACATGGTAACCATGCTCCCAATTGAGGACTCAAATAATTTCCTGTAACAAAAGCATCACTTAATGATTTAACTACATAAGTTGAAAATCCAAGTACTATACCTATTGCCACGCTAATCCCTACTCCCCCTCTTACATACCTACTCCCAAGTGCAAATCCAAAAAAACTAATTATAAATACTAATAAAGGATCTGCTATCCGTCTATGCATTTCTAATATATAGTCTTTTGCATCTCCACCTGTTGCTCTTAAAAATAATGCATTTTTTCTGATTTCAAAAAAATTAATTTCATCCATATAAACTTTATGTTTTTCGAGTTCTTCTGGAACCTCTTTAAGCTCTGATATTACTTTTATTGTATAAGTTTGTTCTGTTTCATTTTTAAGATTTTTTACAAAAACATTAGAACCTTTCCAAATTTTTAAATAAGGATCATATAAAGCTTTATCTATTGAAATAACTTTAGATAAATTACCTTTTTCATCTTGAAATATTAAAACAGCTTTATATATTTCACCTAAATCTCCATAAACTGTAGCAATGTGAGTTATATATTTACCATCTTTCCCTCTCATATATACATTTTCAGAGATATTTCTCGAATAATACATACTTTTATTAGCTTTTTCTTTCAACTCTCTTTTTATTCTTCTACCTGTAGTTGATACTCTATCCCCTAATATTGCTGTAAAAAGTGCAAATATAAAAGCCATAATTACAGGATACCTAATTATTCTTTTAAAACTAATCCCTGACGTTTTTAAAGCTATTATTTCGGAAGTTTTTGCCATATTATTCATTGTCATCATAGCACCAAGTAGTGTTGCTATTGGCATTAAAAGTACTGTTGTTCTTGGAGATTCTGAAAATAAAAATTTCATAGATTCTACAACTGTCATTGCTCCACTATTTACATTAACTATAGCTCTTTTTAACTGTGTAATAATAGATAACCCTACAAGTCCAATAATAACTAAGAACGTAATCTTAAAAAATTGCTTTGTCACGTTTTTATCAATTTTTGTCATTTTTATCTCCTACTTTGGACTCTATATGAAAATATAGTAATTGCTAGTAATATTAAATTAGGTATAAATAATAGAAATGGCTCTATTTGGTTATTTTCTGCCATGGCCAAAAGTGCATCTTGCACGCCCATATAAGCTAATATTATTCCTAAACTCATCCCTAAATTTAATCCCTTTATTGTCCTTGAATGTCTTATTGATAGCAAAGGTCCTAGTAGTGCAAAGAAAATTGCAGAAAGTGGAGAGTATATTTTTTTATACAACTCTGTTTCAAATACTTTATATTCATCACCTATTGCTTTTTTTTCTTTTATTGTTCTAATTAACTGTATTATTCCTAAGCTTTCTTTTGTTATCTTTGTTTTTCTAGGATCTCCAAAAAAACTTGATATTGGTGTAACCCTTTGCTTTATATTTCCTTCTAAAAGAGTATAAACTTTTCTATTTTCATCTTTTATTTCATTTGGTAAAACTGTATAGGTTTTAGCATCATTAATTATTATTTCACTGTTTGTAAAATCAGTTTCTTTAGCCATTATAACTTGAGAAAATTCACTATCTCCAGATTTTAAAAATGCTATCAAATTTTTTGCTTTACCATCTTCTGTAACATCTTCTACGTAAACACTCATATTTCCAACATCAGAAACAAACTGTTTTGGTTGTAATTGTGCTGTTGGCTTTGAATATGCTATTTTTTTCATAAGCATATCAGCTTTTTTTTGTGCTAAAGGTTGAACTTTTTCTTGAAATCCATAAATTCCTAAAGTAACTACTATTCCTAAAAATAAAGGCATTTTAAGAATTCTATTGATACTCATTCCTGAAGATTGCATAGCTACCATTTCACTTGTTGTTGACATATTATTATAGGTCATCATTATTCCAAAAAATATTCCTAAAGGTACTGTTTGTACCATTATTTGTGGTGTTAAATAAGAAAACATTGCCAATATCTCCATTAAAGGAACACTTTTTACTATAAGAGTCTCTGCTATACTTCTGATTATATCAATCATTAATGCAAAGGTTATTAAGCTTATACCAAATAATGTTGGTAAAAACATCTCTTTTAGTACATATCTATCTATTTTTATCATTCTTACCGCCTAAACTCTCTTTTATCGCTTTATCTATTTCTTTCTCATAATCAAACTTTTTTATAGTTTCTTTTATTTCTTCTGGTAAAAACATCATTGTACTCTCATCAAATTGTGTAAAAAGTTCGTAAGATTTACTTTCACTTAGCTTTTTATCAACTTCTCTATTAAATTTTGATACTACTAATAAAACTAATAAAAGTAATACATTTATAAATATAGCTTTTACTAATCCTAATAAACCACCTGTCACCTTATCAATAAAAAGTTTTTTATTAACAGTTACTGTCCTAAGCATAAACTTTATTACTAATGTAAAAATAACATAAGTAGCTATAAAAATTCCTGAATACACGAATATATCGTAAAATTTGTTTTCAACTGTTATATTTAATTTTTTTACTATATATGGTGTTATTTCCTTTGATAGCACTACATTAAATAATAATGCCGAAAAAGAAATGAACTCTGTTATTACACCTTTTCTGTACCCCATTACAGTAAACATGAGCAGTATCACAAGTACTAGATTATCAACTAGCATAGACACCTCCTAGTCTGTTATTCTTACCCACAACGCCTTCAAATACAAAGTTTCTGGTACATGTAAAATCCATGGATGATCACTTGGTTGATAGTTTATTCCAATCACTTCTAATTTCTTTTTATTTTTTGATGCTGCCATTCTTGTTACTTCTATTAAATCTTGTAGAGATAAATGATATGCACAAGTAATTACTCCTAAAATTCCATTATCATTTAAAAGTTTAAAACTATCATTGCATAAATCATAGAAAAAATCTCTTCCTCTTCTTACATCTATTCTTTTTTTTATAAGAGATGGTGGATCTAAAGTAATTACATCGTATTTTTCCTTCTTTGCATTTAAAGTCTTTAATATTGAAAAAGCGTCTCCTTCAATAGTTTCAAAATTACCTTCAAATCCATTTAACTCATAATTTTTTTTACAAAGTTCCAATGCATAAGGTTCTTTATCAATTGCTACAACTTTTTGACAATTTTCTTTTAAAGCAGCTATTGAAAAGCCACCTGATGAAGAAAAAACATCTAAAAACTTTGTTTGCCTATTTAAATAAGGTCTTATGAACTTTCTGGAATCTCTTTGGTCTAAAAAGAAACCCGTTTTTTGCCCGTCTTCAATATCAACTGTATACTTAAGTCCATTATCTTCCATTACTATTTCTTTAGGAATTTCTCCATAAATTATACCTGTTTGATTTTCTGCACCTTCATGAATTCTATTTTCTACATCTGATCTTTCATAAATTCCTTTAGGTTTAATAACTTTTTTTAAAGCATTAATTATTTCTTGTTTAAAATTTTCTAATCCAGTATTTCTAAACTGTACTGACAAATATTTTTCAAATTTATCAACTATTAAACCTGGAATTCCATCGCCTTCTGAATAGAAAATTCTCATGCAATTAGTTTCATTTTTAAGTATTTCTCTTTTTGCATAAGCTCTTTTAATTTTTTCTATAAAAAAATTCTTATCTATAACCTCATTTTTTGTAGTAAGAACTCTCACAAAAGCATTTGTATTTTCAGCTACATATCCTGTAGCTATATAACTTAAATCCTCTGCACAAACCTCTACTACTTGACCATTTTCAGCTTTACCCATAATTGTTTTTATTTCATCCATATATACATTAGGATAAAAATTTCTTATTTTATCCTCTTTATCTTTTTTTACAATAATTCTAGTTGCCATTCTATTCCTCTCTAACCAATAATTAATATATTATCTATTCTTACTTGCTTCCCTAAAAATAAACCTGAAGAATTTCCTTTTATCTCTAAAGTCTTATCTATTGAAACTTCTCTTCCTTCTTCTGTTATTATTTTTCTAAAAACAATTATAACTTCTTCATCTGAAGATATTTTTAATTTTTCTTTCTTAATTACTTGTCCTATCACTAAAGACCCTGATTTAGCTAATCCAGGAATATCTTTTTCTAAATTAAATTCTAAAATTTGATTTAATTTTAAAGAACCATATCTTTTAATTGCTCTAATTTCAAAAATATCAATATCTTTTTGCAAAAATTTAGCTTTAATTCCAAAGTTTTGATCTCTTAGTAATAAATACTCATATATATTGTCTATCCTTGAAATTAAACTGTCATTTCCTAATCTTGTTCCAAATAAATATTCCTCTGCTCTCTCCACTCTAGTTAATATATCTTTTTCTTTCTTTCTATCTTGAAATAAATATTCCTCTATATTGTCAGTTTTAGTTATAAGGCTATAATATGAACTATCTAAAAACAACAAATCATATATTTTCTTTTGTCTGATTAGTATATTATCTGAACTTATATTCCCGAAAACTTTTTTTTCTAACATTCCTAGTCTATCTTCAAAGCTTAATCCACTATTTTGTAAATCATATCCAAGCACTGTTTTTTCAACTTTACTCAAATCTTCAAATTTTTTACTTTCATCAGTTTCATATAAATTTATAGAAGTTTTGGTAGCTCCAAACATACTTGCTAAAAATAAAATAAAAATAATTAACTTTTTCATTTACTCCTCCTCTATAACTTCAAAATTTAAAGGTAGTTCTATTCCAAAATCTGTACTGTAAAGAATTATTCTATAATTCCCTGAAGTAAGCTTCTCGTTATATAAATTTTCTCCATACCATTCAGATCCTAATTCAATCTTTTGATATCTGTTAAGATAAATTTTCTTAGATATTTTACTCAATCTTTCTTCTATATCCCTTTTGTATAAAAGTTTTCCTTCTTTTTCAATAATAAAATTAAAAGGAACAGCTTGTTTTATTATTAATTCTTTTTTTTCTCTTTTACGATTTTCAATTTTTAAGCTTATATTCAATAACTCGCTTTTTTTTATTTTTTTATTATTGATTGTAAGAGTGTATTTTATCCCATTTTTTGTTAAAGACGTTGAATTTTTATTGTACTTTTCCATATACATTTTTGCAAAAAACATAATCCCCACAAGAAATAGAATATCTATAATAGTAATCATTCTTCCCTTAGGTATTTTAAACTTCATCTACTATTCCCTTCCTAATAACCCTCTTCTACCTACTACTTTATTATCTTTAATGTATACTCTTTCAACCCTAGTAGATATTGAAGTCACTATTTCATAAGAAATTGTTCCTATTTCTTTTGCTTTCTCATTATAGTTTTCCCAGAAAATTTCTACCTCATCTCCTAATTTAATAGTTTCTTGAAGTTCTAACGGTATCTTCACCATAATTTGATCCATACAAACTACACCTACAATTTGACATTCATTCCCTTTAATTAAAACTTTCCCCTTATTTGTAAATCTTCTATCAAGTCCATCAGCATATCCTATTGGTATTGTAGCTATTAATTCTCCTTCTTGTGCCAAATATTTTTTTTGATATGATATAAATTTCGGCTCTTTTATTTTTTTCATAAAAAGAATTTTTGATTTTACTTTCATTACAGGTTTAAATTCTTCGTAATTTCCATCGCAAGGTAAAATTCCGTATAGAATAATCCCCCCTCTAACTACATTACTTGATGTATTATCATTGTAATTTAAAGTTCCTGCTGAATTTAAAATATGTCTATATTTAATATCCATCTTTTCAAATATTGAAAATTTCGATAACTGTTCCTTTGTGTATTCATCTTCAAAGTCTAAATCTGCACTTGATAAATGCGTATATATTCCAACTATTTCTGCTAATTTTTTTTCTCTTAAATAATTTATAGCTTCTACTGCTTCATCTATTTCAAAACCAATTCTTCCCATTCCTGTATCTACAGCAATGTGAACTTCTGGTCTGATTTTCATTTTTTCTAATTGTTCTATTTCTTCAAAAGATGCTATTGTAAGTTGTATTTTTTGAGCAACTGCACTTTCCCAATCTTCTGGAGGAGTACATCCAAAAATCATAATCTCATCTTCTATTCCATTCACTCTTAGTTCTTTTGCTTCATCAAAACAAGCAACACCAAATATTTTTATTCCTGCCCTTGACATTTCCTTTACTACATCAACAGCTCCATGTCCATAAGCATCCGCTTTTACTACTCCTAAAATAGCTCTATCCCCTGCATACTTTTTCAATGTATTAATATTATGATTCAAATTGTCTAAATTTATTTCTGCCCAAGTTCTCATGACTTTTTCTCCTTATACTTTTTCGCTACTCTATATTATACTTATTATAGTCGTAAATTGTAAGTACTTTCTTGAAAGAATTTGTTCAAAATACATATTTTTCAATATATAAATCTTTTATTTTTAAAATGTCTCTAAAACTAATCAAATTCAAAATTTTTATACAATTTTTTAGACAATAAAAACTTAAATTGTCTCTAATTCGGGCTTGCTGAAAAATATAAATA
>JAFGUR010000187.1 GCA_016938425.1 Fusobacteriaceae bacterium | reverse complement strand
TCAGTCGGTAGAGCAAAGGACTGAAAATCCTTGTGTCGGCAGTTCGATTCTGCCCGGAGCCACCATTTGTATGGTGGTAGACCAATTCAGAGGTCTTTTTTTTTATTTTTAAAGTAATAAACTGTAATATTATCTACTATAAAATAGACTTTTGGAGGTAATATTATGGCAATTAAATGTTTATATTTATTCAAAGAAATGACAGAAGTTTCTTTATTAACTAACGAAATTGAAAACATTAACTGGAATATAGAGAAAGAGTATTTAAAAGAAAGAGTTTTATATTATCAAAAAACTAAGATCTTTAACCAATTAAAAAAAGATTTTTTGGAAAAAAAGCTTACTATTTGGCCATTAAAAGATGAGGAAGTTATAACATGGATTGATACACTTTCTTTATTGAGTCGGGTATTGCTGTCGCTTTTTAAACAGGGCGTTCAAACAAACAAAATGTCAGTTATTATGGAGTATCCAATTGTTTTTGGTAATCATATGAGAACGGACTATTTATTGATCTATGATCGATTAATTATTGTATTAGAGTTTGGTATGTTTAATCAAGATGAAAAAAGAAGTGAAGAAAGATATACAAAAAAATTACAAGAATCTAATAGTTATAGGCAAATATTAGATAACTTATTAAAACCTGGGGTAGATGTTGTAAATTATGTTATGATTTATAGACCTGAGTATAATAGATTCCAAAAATCAAAAATACATGAAAATATATTATATAATAAGCAAGAAATTGAAAAATTAGTCAAATTTATCTATCATCTTGTTAATATTCAAGACACAAGTACACCTTTATATCAACTTGAGTACTTTGAAAGTTTATTGTGATATAAATTCTTTGACATTATCTTATTTTATGTTATTATATTATTGAGTATAATTTGATATTCAAAATATTTGAAGGAGAAAACAAATGTCAGAAAAAATTGGATTAGTAGTATGTGGAAATTCAGGAATAGATTATATGTCGTTGAATTATCCTGTGAAAGTCATACGATCAACATTAAATTTAAATGGTAAAGAATATGAGGATTATGTCGATATTCAAGCGAATGATTTTTATAAAATGGTGGAAGAAAATCCAAATATTGATGTTTCTACATCACAAACATCTACAGGGAAAATTGCAAGCGTGTATGAAGAACTAAAGGCAGAGGGATATAAAGATGTTATAGTTGTTGTGATTTCATCTAAACTAAGCGGTACTTATCAAGGAGCTATTTTAGCCAAAGAATTGGTAAAAGATTTAAATGTGTATGTCTTAGATTCAAGAACTGTTTCATATGGAGAAGCTTATCTAATTTTAGAGGCTATTAGATTAATAAAAGAAGGCAAAAAAACTGTTGAAATTATTAATCATTTGGAGAAAATTAGAGATCATATATACATATATGTTTTAGTAGATACTTTAAAATTTTTAGTTAAGAATGGTAGACTTTCGGTAACTAGTGGTTTTTTAGGAACATTACTAAAGATTAAACCTTTGTTGCATATACAAAAGGATGGAAGACTGGTTCCTCTCGAAAAAATAAGAACTACTCATAAAGCTCAAAGTAGACTAATTGAAATTATCGAAGAAAAAATTCATGAAAAAAATGTTATAATATTTATAGCATATACAAACAATAGAGAAAAAGCAGAAGAGTTAAAAGAGATCTTTTTGAAAAAAAGAAAAGATATCTCAGTTGAATTAGTACCACTTACACCAGTTGTGGGAGCCCATGCCGGTCCTGGAACATTAGGTGTAGGGTATATCGAAATATAAAAAATGTAGGTGATGATTAGTGGTTTCTGCTAAAGAAGTAATTAATGAGTTATTGGTTGATGTTTTTAACCATATTTTAAGTATTGAAGCACAAGTTTTAAAAGAACGTGGCGTTAAACTATCTATGACTGAAGTACATGTTTTAGAGGCTATTAAAAATACAACCGAACCAACGATGGGGAATGTAGCTAATAAATTGCGAATTACCATGGGAACATTAACAACATCGATAAATGTTCTGGTTAGAAAAAATTATGTTAATAGATATCGTGATGAAAACGATAGAAGAAAAGTATATCTAGAACTTAAAGACTCAGCAAAAGATGTTTTAAAAGTTCACGATGAATTTCATGAGGAAATGGTAGCTTCATTACTAAACGATCTGGACATTGAAAAAGACGAGATTTTATTAAAATCTTTAGAAAATATTAGTAGTTATTTTAAGCAAAGATATTAAAACACTCGTAAGAGTGTTTTTTTATAAAAAAATCTCAATTTCTATAAAAAAAATACTATAAAAAATGTTATAATAGAAAAGGTTTAGGAGGATTTTATGGAAAAATATATTTATGGGATTGATGTTGGTGGAACTACCGTAAAAATGGGGTTATTTCACTATGAAAATATGAAAAAAATTGATAGTTATGAAATACCTACACCAAATTTAGAAGATGGCAGTTATATTTTTAAAAAAATATACGAATCTATTATCGAATGTAATAATCGTCATAGTATTGAAATGGCGGATTTATTAGGAATCGGTATTGATGTTCCGTGCCCTGTCAAAAATGGATATGTAGAAAGTTGTGCGAATTTAAATTTGAATGAAATTAATTTAGTAGATGAAATGAAAAAATATACGGGAGATGCTATTAAAATCGCCATCGCAAATGACGCTACTATTGCTGCTTATGGCGAAAACGCTTCATTAGAATCTCCTTATCAAAATGCTATTTTAATTACTTTAGGTACCGGTGTTGGTGGAGGTATTATTCTTGATGGAAATATTATTGAAGGATCTACAGGTTTTGGTGGTGAAATTGGGCACATCCGTGTTTATGAAGAAGAAGATAAAGTGTGTGGATGTGGATCAAAAGGATGTCTAGAACAAATTTGTGGTACCAAAGGTATATTGGATTACACGAGAGAGCAATTGAAAAAAAATGAATCAACTCTCAAAGAAGAGGATTTGACAGTCAAAAGCATTTTTGATGCTGCAAAACAAAATGATCCTGTTGCACTTATGACTGTTCATCGTGTTGCTAAATACATTGGAATCGCTGCTAGTATATTATCTATGACTGTCGAACCTGAAGTATATATTATTGGAGGTGGAGTTTCTAAAGCTGGTTTATTTTTAATTGATTTAATTACTGAATATTATAAAAAAAATTCTAGATTTTCTACAGGTAATATTCCATTTAAATTGGCTCAAACTGGAAATGATGCAGGCATGATAGGTTCTGCATTGTTAGTTAAAAGCTTAAATAAAAAAAATTATTGATATAGAGAGGATGAGAAAGAATTGAATTTTTATTTAGGAGACTTTATAACATCTGGACATAATGTCTATATAGACACCAAAAAAAGAAATATAAAGTACTCAGAAAAAGATTTAAAACTTGCTGCAATCGAAATTATTGTAGTTATAAAAAAATTTATTGATGAAGTTTATACAGAGATGGTTCAAGAAGATATATATAAAGGGGTGTCTGAGTATCCATATGTATTCGCTCCTTTTTTTTCGTCTATCACATTTGATAAGATGTTTGACTTGATTTTAACAACAGACATATCATTTGCTGAAGCATTTAATAAATCTGTAACATGGTTTTTAAATAACGAATATTTTAATAATTTTAATTACATATTGTATGATAGAAAAAAAGAAAAACTATTAAAGCAAACTCTAAATATAAAAGAAAGAGCAATAAAAATTGTTCATAGATATTTTATAAACAAGATGGCGAATTATACGACAAAAGATATCATTATTTCAATTAATAAGTTTGAGAAAGAGTATTTCTATGAGCTGCCTCAAAATGTTAAGGGTTTTGTATGCAGAAATATAGAAAATGAATTACTCTTAAAAGATATGGCTTTTGCATTTGAGGTTCCAATTGCAGTTACATCGAAAAATTTTAAAAATGCAAAATATATCATTATCGACAATAAAAATCAAAAGTTATTTATTGACCCAAATGAAACAGTTCGCATGAAAAGTGTTGAAAAACAAAATAAGTTAACTGTTGATACAACTACACTTCCAAAATATAATTCAAACGTTATTAAATACTATGCGTCTATAGTTGATAGAAGTCAAGTTGATTTAGTGAAAGCTAATGGATGGTACTTAGGAGGAGTTTTTTATAGAACTGAGTACATTTTCTTAGCAAAGGGTAACTTTCCAACATATGATGAATTGTTGGACATATATATTTCGGTTATGAATGCTTTTCATGATAGAGTGATACATTTTCAAATGCCAGAATTTAATTATTTTAAACAAATCGATTATGAGGTAGAGGAAGTACATACCGAAGTGGACGAAGTTAGTCTTTTCCAAAGAATATATTATAGAACTGTTAATGCAATTTATGAAGCTTCAAAGATTACAGGTAAACAAGTTACATTAGTCATCCCTATGCTGCGCATGGGAAAAGAAGTGTGTGATTGGAAAGATAAAATTGATTGTTTTATTGGCATGGATAGATCTGCTGAATACGGTCCGAAATTTGGAATTGTTATGGAAACCGAATCATCGTTTGAATATTTTGAGGATTATAGAAATGTTGATTCAATTATATTCGGCATGGATAACTTTCTAGAAGAATCTTTAGAAATGTCTAGATATGATCAGGTTGATGAAGAATATTTTATGAGAGCAGCATGGCCTGATTTGCACTTAACACATCAATTTTATAGAAAGAATGGAATTAGGATGTTACATATGATGGCAGGACAAATTTTAAGAGATCCTTTTTACTTGAGAAAGTTTATGAATAAAGGATTTAAGCATTTTATTATTCCATTAAGCAATTTAAAAATAGCTGAAGAAGTTTTGCATCAATATGAATCATCTAGAGGAAAATATGCTGGTGTACATGCAGAAAGAAAGAAAGTAAAAAATAAATAGATAAAAATAAAAAAAGAAGGTAAAAAAGGTTGCTTTTATCTTCTTTTTAATATATAATAGTAACGCTCGTGTGTATACGAGAAAAGGCTGTGAAATGGGAGGTTG
>JAFGUR010000186.1 GCA_016938425.1 Fusobacteriaceae bacterium | reverse complement strand
TTCCATTATTTCAGGAACAAAATCAATAGGTTTTCCATTTCTTGAAGTCCCTGTTACTTCATCTCCTTTTTTAACAATGAATCCTCTTAATCCATCATATTTTATTCCTACTCCAACAGGAAATCCTTTGTCATAAGTTTCTATCTCTTTAATACTTCCACATAATTGAACAGAAAATTTTTTTATTTCTTCTTTTCCTAATTCTATCATTACTTTGTTAAAAGTTTTTAATGAAATTCCTATTCTTAAATCCTTTACAATAAATCTAGTTAACCATTTACAAGAAAAAGATTCAAAGATAGAAAATATTTGTTTAATTTCTTCTAATTGTTTATTTCCAGAAGTCCTTTCAATATCTTCTACACATTGTAAAAAATTATCAAATGACATTACTTGTAAATTAGAATTTATATAATTTAAAACTACTTCTCCAATATCAGTGAATTTTCCAGAAATATCTTTCTTAGTTACTCCTAAAGCTTTTTCAAAACTTCTAACTGAAGCTCCATAGATAACTTCATCAAAAAACATTCTAAAAAATGTTTCAGAATTTTCATCCTTAGATAACAACTCTCTTAACAATGCAGTTTTAGCTAATGTTCCTGATACATTCTCCATCTTTTCTAGATAATCAATTATTATTTTCATTTTATAACATTCCTCTAACTATAAATAAAAAGCATAAAAATCCTGTAAATACTAAAATCATAATAAATGTACTTATTATATATCTATTATCTGCATCAAGGGCTAACAAGAAGCTTGCTCCTATTAATGCTGCAGACCAAGCAATATAAGCCCCAACAGTTAATGCAATCCAACTTATTAAGATACAAGCTATCCCAAGTGTGTATATTTTAGTCATTTTTATTTACCTTGCTCTATTTTTAATAAATTTTTAGATAAATCTCTTAATACTTTAATTGTATTTTGGTCTAATGCAACATTTTCTTCTTGGTACCAACACATATGCATATAAGTTCCCACTCTTTCATAAGCAAAATAACCTAAAAACAAATCAGATTTTTTATCATGTATTTCAAAGGCATCATCAGGATAATAATCAGGCCTAATATAATATACTTCTGGTAAATGTAATAAATCTATATCAACAAATTCTTTACATTTATCAAGTACTTCTTCAAAACAACCAGGAGACATTCTTATTTGTTCAAATTGGTGCCAATAAGCAAATTTAGTATTA
>JAFGUR010000185.1 GCA_016938425.1 Fusobacteriaceae bacterium | reverse complement strand
TGTAAGGAGTCTTCACATTTTAATCTTAATTTTCCTTCTAATGAATAATTTTTTAATAAATTATTAAATCTATCATTAAATATTTCTAAAGCATTCTCATCTATATCAAAACCTTCTATCCAATCTTCATTATATGTATATTCTCCATAATAAATTTTACTTATTCTAATCAAAAATTCTAATAATTCTAAAAGTAGATTTCCATCTCCACAAGCTAAATCTACCGCTCTTAAATTGTCTAATTTCTCTTTTTTTTTGTTACATTTAAAATAAAGAGATAGTCCTTTAAAAACTATCTCCCTTGCAATTTTTTTTGGGGTATATACTTTATAATTTGTTTTACTTTTATCTAGCAATTTATCTAAATTCATTAAGCCCACCTTTAATCAATGTTCTACTCCATAATATTAAATATACAACTGAAAATACAATTATTCTAGCAAAAGAATTTTTAAATATAAGCGCTACTAAAACTGAAATAATACTTGTAACAATTGTTTTTAATAAATAAATCAATATTTTTTTATTGTCAAATTTAACATATTTTTTATTAGCTGTCAAATATAATTGTAAAAAATTAATTCCTAATGTTATACTACTAGCAAGTGCTAAACCTTCATGTCTCATTGTTTTTATTAACATTAGATTTATAATTACATTTATTCCAATTGAAATTAAAGAAAATTTAACAGGATCTTTTGTATTTTTATTTGAATAAAAAATTCTTGTTAGAATCTGCATTCCATTATTAAAAAATAATCCTATAGAATAAAAAAATAGACATTCTGCAGTAATTTTAATTGCTTGCGAATCAAATTTACCATAACCATACACTATTTTTACTATATCTTTTGATAAAACTGTAAAAACTATTGTTGAAGGAATAACCAAAAAAGCTACTAGTTTTAATCCACCTGTTGCAGTTTTATTTACAGAAATAGTATCCCCCTGTGCTGTTGCCCTTGAAATTGTTGGAAAAATTATTGTAGAAATTGTAGTTCCAAAAACTCCTAGTGGTAACAGATATAAGTTATTTGCATAAGATAATGCCGTTAAACTTCCAGAAGGTAAATAAGAACCAAAAGCTTGACCAACAATTACATTTATTTGCCAGCCAAAAACTCCTAAAAGCATTGGAAGCATCATCATATAGATTTCTTTTAAATAAGGATCTTTATAATCAATTTTAAAACTATATTTACCAAATGTTTTAAAAAATGAAGGTAAAACAACTATAAATTGTAAAAAACCTCCAACTGTAACAGCCCAAGCTGAAGGAATAATTCCAAATATGTCTTTAAACAATAATGCAGATAAAATTAGAGCCAAATTAAAATATAAAGAGGTACTTGCAGGAACAATAAACTGTTTAAAATTGTTTAAAATACTTCCTATCATTCCTGACATACCAATAAAAAGTATATAAATAGCCATTATTCTAAGAAGTTCTCCAGAAAGAATATTTGTTCTTTTGTCAAATCCTTTAGCAATAATTGTCATTATCTGGTTTGAAAAAATTATAGTTATAATTGTCAAAGCCAATAAGAAAAGAAAAAGTAAATTAAGTACTGAAAAAATAAGTTTTCTAGCCTCTTCTTTCCCTAATTCCTTTTCTTTTTTATTATAAATAGGAATAAATGTATTTCCTAAAGCACCTTCACCTAATAATTGTCTAAATAAATTAGCTATCCTAAAAGATGAGTTAAATGCATCATTTTGAAAAGAAGCTCCAAAATATTTTGCTGCTAACGTATTTCTTGCTAATCCCATAATTCTACTTAACATCGTAATGATTGCTAAAGCAATTCCACTTTTAAACATTAAAATTTCCTCTTTCATCTTCATAGTAAATATTTATGTCTGATACTTCAATTATTTTTTCTCTATACAATTCTAGTACTGCTAAAAATATATAAACTAAGTGTAATCTACTTTTAGCTTCCTCAAAAATTTTATCATAAGAAAGTTCTTTTACAATTTTTATTTTTTCTATTATAAAGTTCATTTCCTCTGTTAATGAATAGCTTTCCTCAATATTAATTTCCATAATTTCTTTTTCTTCAGTCTCTTTTAAAACATTATAATAAGTTTCAAAAACTAATTTAAGTGAAAGTTTACTTAAATCAATTTCCCTATAATCATCTAGTTTAATATCTAATCCTTTTCTTTTGAAGGGTAAATTACACTCATTCTCCAATTTTTCTATATCTTTTGCTAAATACTTAATAACTTTATAATCAATAAGTTTTTGTTCAAGATTTTTTTCTTTTTCAAGTTTTTTCTTAAAATTTAAAATTGATAATGCTTTTATTTCTAAGAGTTCAGATGCCATAACTAAAAAATCCACTTTTATATGAATATTATTTTCTTTCATCTCTGAAAGAATTAATAAATATTCGTCTATGACTTTAGAAATTTGAATCTCATAAATTGACATTTCCTTGACTTCTACCAAGTGAAGCAATAACTCCATTGGACCTTCAAAATTATCAAGCTTAATACTTAGATCTTTCACTATTTTCCTCCAAGTATTTTCTCCAATTAACTTCATCAGAATTTATAAGTTCCTTAAGCTCTTCCAAAGAATTACATTTCTTTTCAGGTCTTAAATATTTTACAATTTTAACAGTCATTTTTTTACCATAAATCTCTTGACTAAAATCTAAGATATAAACTTCCACTGATAATTTAGGAAAATCATTTGGAATAGTTGGATTAAAACCTATATTGAGTAATCCATCTCTAAATTTTTCTTCTCCTTCAATTAAAAGTTTAACTCCATATATTCCTCTAGGAGGATATATTTTATTAAAAACTGTTAAATTTGCAGTTGGAAAACCAATGGTTCTTCCTATTTTTTTACCATGTTCTACTTCACCTATAATCAATAAATCAGTTCCCAAATACTCTTGTGCTTCAGAAATTTCTCCCTGTTCTATCATCTTTCTTATGATAGTGCTACTTACCACTTGATTTTTAACCATTATAGGATCTATTATTTCTACATAAATATTTCTTTGTTCTCCTAGTTTTTTTAACAATTCTGGAGTTCCTTTTCTTTCTTTACCAAATGTATAGTTAAAACCTGAAAATATATATCTTGCATTCAATTTATTAACTAGAATATCTTCAAAAAAACTTTCAGCACTTAAATTTTTAAATTCCTCTGTAAAATGAGCAAAAACAACTATATCTACACCTAATTCTTTTAATAAAAATAGCTTTTCCTCATGAGTATTTATAAGTATTGGATCAGTAACTCCTCTAAAAACCTTTTGTGGATGTTCACTAAAAGTTAAAACCATTGATTTCCCTTGTTTTTCTTTTGCTTTTTCAATTGCTTTTTTTATAAGAAATTGATGACCTTTATGTATTCCATCAAAAGTTCCCAATGCTAAAGATAAGTTTTCATATTTTTCATTAAGATTCTCAAGACCTTCAATTACTATCATTCTTCTCTATCTCCTCTTTTAGTTCCTTGTATACTTCTTCTATTCTTCTAAATCTATTCCTAACCCCAGACTTACTTAATCCTATTACTTGAGCCAATTCGTTTAAAGAACTTTCAGGATTATCTAATCTAACTTGAGCCATTTCTCTTAAAACATCAGATAAATAGGTTAATCCAACATTTTTCTCAATATATTCAATCATATGGAGTTGCTTATCTGCTGTATCTAATGTTTTAGTTTCATTTGCAACTTCCCAATTTATCTCTCTTATCGTTTTATTTTTCATATCTTTCATCATTGTAACTTCTTCATAAGAAAAAAAACTCTGAATAGCGCCTGTTAACACCAATAAATCCATAATATCTTCAGAATTTCTCAAATAGACAAGTTTTTTATTTCTTTTTTCTGTTATGAAAATTCTTTTGTCTAACTTTGCTAAAACTTCAAATAATTTATATGCAACAGAATCAGAATCTAAAAAGAAATCCATAGCATATTCTTTCTCTGGATCTTTTATATAACCAGTTGCTAAAAATAATCCTGTTATAAATCCTCTAATTGATTCATCAGACATCTCTTCAAAAGAGAGAGAATCTAATTTTTCCAATTCTCCAATTAAATTTCTAAAGCCTTTTTGAAGAGGAACATCAATAATATATATTCTATGCTCACCGAATCTTTTACTTATTGAATATTTTATAAATAATTCTAAATTAAGTTTTTTTAAATATTTATAAATTCTCTTAGCTAACTCTAAGCTCTCTAATTTCAACTCTATTTTATTTTCAAATATAGCTTCTTTCCCTTTTAAAACGCCATACATTTCCCATAAAAATTCATCAAAATCATCAACTTCTTTTAAGAAAATTTCATTTTTTACATCTAACGTATATGACATTTCTCCACCTTAAAATCATTTAATTTGACTCCAATTTTCTCCTGAATTCCCATTAACTTTTAACATCACTTTTGGCAATTCTATACTATTCTCCATAATAGATTTTATTCTTTCTAAATATTCATCTATTTTTTCATTTTTAATCTCAAACAATAACTCATCATGTACTTGCAAATTCATATAAATATTTGAATCATTTTGGAATTCTTTAAATAATTTAACCATTACTATTTTCAATATATCTGCTGCACTTCCTTGAATTACAGTATTTACTGCCATTCTTTCACCAGCATTTTTCAAATTTTTATTTTTTGATTTTAACTCTGGAATATCTCTTTTTCTTCCATAAATTGTTTCTACATAACCTTTTTCCGTTGCACTATTAATTATATTAACTTCTAATTCTTTTACTCTTGGATACTGTGCAAAATATTTTTCAATATAACTTTTTGCTTCACTTTGACTTATATTCAATTCTTTTGCAAGTCCAAAAGCTGTCTTCCCATAAATAATACTAAAATTTACAATTTTTGCAACAGATCTCATTTCCCTTGTAACTTCCTTTGTTTCATCAAGTTCAAATATTTTTCTAGCAGTTAAATCATGTAAATCTAAATCATTATTGTAAGCTTTTATTAAATTTTCATCTTCACTAACAGAAGCCAAAACTCTTAATTCAATTTGAGAATAATCAAAAGAAGCTAAAGTGAACCCTTCTCTAGAGATAAATCCTTCTCTTATTTTTATTCCATCATCTGACCTTGCAGGTATATTTTGTAAATTAGGGTCGCTAGAAGATAATCTTCCTGTAGTTGTTCCTGTTTGATTAAATGTTGTATGTATTCTACTATTTTTATCAATCAATTTTGGTAGAGCTTCCACATAAGTATTTAAGAGCTTAGTCAATTTTCTATACTCCAATAAATACTCAGCGATTTTTTCTCCTTTATATTTTAAATCTTCTAAAACTTCTTCATTAACAGAATAACCTGTTTTAGTTTTAATTAAAGTTGGTAAATTCATCAAATCAAATAAAACAATACCTAGTTGCTTTGGAGAAGCAATGTTAAATTCTAATGGTTTTTTCAAAAGTTCATCATTTGAAACATTAACATAGCTATCTAAAAACATTGACATATCAGATTTCTTTTTATACATTAATTTACCTATTTCCGTATAAAACTCTCTAATATTCATCTCTGATATAATTACCATTTCTAAGTTAAATTTTACTTTATTTAAAAATTCATTATATATACTTGGTACTAAATCATTTATTCTATTTGAAAGTTCTATTTCATATTCCTTAAAAAATGGCACATTTATTTTTACACCATTTTTTTCCATACTCGACAAAACTTTTACTAATGGAAGTTCTATTTCAAAATACAACTTCTCTAAATTTTGATTTTTAAGTCTTTTTTCAAAATCAAAATATACATTTAATAAATTCTCAAAACATAAAAAAGAAAATTCGGCAAAATCATTTAAATTGATATAATTTTCTTCTTTATCTAAAATTTCTTTAGAAATATTTTCTTCAGTAACTCTTTCTACTATTGTAAAAAAATCATCTTTTGTATTAGCTGTAATTAAATAATTTGCGATATAAATATCAAAAAACAAGTTATTTAAAGGCATTTTCTTTAATATATCTTTAGCATTATATGTTATTATTTTTGAATTTGAATTACTAAAAAATTCTTTTAATAAATCAATTTCAAAATTTCTTATTCCAATATTTTGATGATAAGTTGGAACATAGAAAACTTTTGTAATATTTCCTATTACATATCCATATTTATTTTCATATAAAAATACTTTCTCTTCATTAAAAATAGATTTTAACTTTTCAAAAGTTAAATCATCTTTTACAATTATTTTTTCTAGTTCAATTTTTTCTTCAGGTTTCATTATCATTTCTTGATTAAAAGATAATTGATTAGATATTTCTTCTTTTTTCAAAGATAATTTTTTTATAAAGGAAAACATTTCACATTCTTCAAAAAGTTTATATAGCAAAGTATTGTTTTTATTATATATTCCATCTTCTAATTTAAAATTTATATCTATATTTTGGTTTATAATTGCTAATTCTCTACTTAAAAATGCAATTTCTTTATCCTCAATTATATTTTGAATAAGTCCCTTTCCTATTCCTGGAACTTCTGTCAATTTATCTAAGTTCTCATAGATTCCTTCTAAATTTCCAAATTTCTCTAACAAAGGAACTGCCTTTTTTTCTCCAACTTTTCTAATGCCTGGAATTCCATCAGATGTATCTCCAATTAAACCGAATAAATCTGGAATTAAAGATGGAACTACTCCTAACTGCTCAATAACATCTAAATCATTAGATACAAGTTTCGTCTTACTTTTCCCTGTCCCTTTACCTAAAAGAGCAATACTAATATTTTCATTTATTATTTGAGACAAATCTTTATCGCCTGTAACTACATATGAATAGACTCCCAATTCTGAGAATTTTTTAGCTAAAGTTCCTAATACATCATCAGCTTCATACCCATCAACTCTATATCTATTAATCCCAAACCCATCTAATAATTCTTCAATTTTTTCAACCTGTTCTAACAAATCTTCTGGCATAGGTTTTCTTTGAGCTTTATATGCAGAAAAAATTTCTGTCCTTTTCAAGTTAGATCTTTTATTATCAAAAGCAGAAATTATATAATCTGGTTCATACTCTTCTATTAAAGCTAATAAAGTATTTGTAAAACCATAGATAGCACCTGTAGCTTGCCCTTTAGAATTACTCATATTAATTAAAGAAAAATATGCTCTATACATTATAGCACTTACATCTAATAGTAATGCTTTTTTCATTTTTCATCATCCTTTTTAATTACTTATTCAAGAAATTATATCATACTTTTTTTATAAAATACAGAGTTAGTTATTAGTTAAAGTTATTCTCACAAGAAAAGGACTTCATTAATTCATACCACATTATTTCCTTAAAATTAATAACTTTTTTATAAGTACAAGAAAGGTGACTATGCCACATCTCTGTTTGTACTTATTACATTAAGATTTATAGTTTCCTATAAGTATAAAATAAAGCTAGTCTTCACTAGCTTTTATTAGTCTTTTTATCTAAATAAAATTTAACTTACTATTGCTTTCCAAAATTTACCAATTATTCCAAACTCTGTATTTTCATCAATAATTATAGGATCATGTTCAATATTTAAACTTGTCAAAATTACTCTTCCTGTTTTATCCTTATTGAAAACTTTAATCACTGTTTTATTATCTACTACAAATATCCCAATTTCTCTATTTTCTGGAATTATTCCTGGCTTAACTAGAACAATATCTCCTTCATGAAATTTAGGTTCCATTGAATTGCCTTTAACTTCTATTCCAACAATGTCTCCTTTTACGCTAGGTAAAGGAATATTAAGCTCATATAATGGTTCTGGAGCATTTTCAATTTCTTGATATCCTGCTCTAACATAAGAATACACTGGAACTGAATAATAATCTGTTGTAGCAGTAAAATCAAATTCTGACTCATTTGTCTTTAATCTTTCTAGTTCTGATTCCACTTTTTTAAGATATTTTTTAGTATTTTCAAACTCATCCTTTACAATACTTGGTGTTTTTGCATAAGCAATAATTTTCCTTATTTTTTCTTCCTCTTTCAAAGGAATATTATAAAATGAAAATAATTTTTCAATTATTTTATCTGAAGGCGCTATTTTCTCATTTTCTATATCATGCAAATAAGATTTTGAAACTCCAGTTTTTTCACTTAATTCAATTAATGTTAATTGTTTATTATCTCTTAAATCTTTAAAAATTTTTCCAAACATTTTTTAACCTCCCTTATATTTTATATTATACACTATATTCCAAAAAGTTCAAAAAAAATTTTTTAATTTTCGGAATTCACTTGAATTTTTTTAAAAAATCGTGTATATTTAATTGTTCAGTAAAAAACGGAAAAAAGGAGAAAGTTATGAATCAAAAAGAGTTAGCAACTAATATAATTATGTTACTTCAAAGAAAAAATTTAAATTTGAAGGACTTAGCAATAGCCTTAAACCTTGAACCTAAATA
>JAFGUR010000002.1 GCA_016938425.1 Fusobacteriaceae bacterium | reverse complement strand
TAAATCTATGGCAAAACAAATAAAAGAAATATTAGAAATATTAAAAAAATAATTTTAATAACTTAATTATTGATTTCTTATATATTACAAAGACCTTTTCTAAGGTCTTTTGTGATTTTATATAGAAAATTTATATAGATACTTTTCTTGTTTGATGTTATAAAATATGTTATAATAATTTTGCTTATACTAATAAAATATCCTATGTAGGTAAAATGAAAAAATTTATCTACAACAAGATAACAATTGTACCTACTTAAGTATTAACTTTTACTTATTGCACTTAAATAGTTACTAAAACTTATATATATGGGAGATGTTTTATGGAAATCCAAGAAATTCTAAAATTAGATATTGATAAAAAATTAATTCATAAACTTGAAGAAAAATTTATAATGGAAAGAAAGATTTTCCCTTATATGGAAAATGATAGAGAAATCTTTGTAGTTATGGAAAATACTGGCGACATTAATTCTGAGATGTTCATTAAAAGTATCTTTAAAAAAAGAGTTATTAAAACTAAAATTAAGCCAGAAGAGTTCTATCTTTTAATCAGAAGATATTTTGGTATCGGTGCTGGTATGTTTAGTGATATTATGAATACTAATGTCACCTTTGAAAAAAACTTCAATATTGATGATTCCAAAGAGAGTGCTGAAGTTATTCAATTTGTAAATAAAGTATTACAAGATGCATATAATAAAGGATCTACTGACGTTCATCTTGAGCCTACAAAAGATGAAGTTCTACTTAGATATAGAATTGATGGTGTATTACATAATATTTCTCTTCCAAAAAGCATTCAAAACGTTTATTTAGCCATTGTAAGTAGAATTAAAATAATGGCAGAACTTGATATTGCTGAAAAAAGATTACCACAAGATGGACGTATAAAAATTAAAACTAGAGGACAAGAAACTGAACTTAGAGTTTCTGTTATTCCTACAATTAATGGAGAGAGTATTGTTATTAGAATTTTAGCTAATCAAAAAAATGAAATGGAACTTGAAAAACTTGGAATGAATCCAAAAATTTTAAGAGAATTTCGTTCGCTAATTAATAGACCCAATGGAATAATCCTTGTTACTGGTCCTACTGGTAGTGGAAAAACCACTACACTTTTTTCTGCTATAAAAGAAATTAATACTGGTTCTCAAAAAATACTTACTATTGAAGATCCAGTTGAATATCAAATGGATGGGGTATCTCAAATTCAAGCAAAATCAGATATTGGATTTGACTTTGCTGCAGGACTAAGAGCCATTCTTCGTCATGACCCTGATATTATTATGATTGGAGAAATTAGAGATAGAGAAACTGCTGAAATTGCCATTCGTTCATCTTTAACAGGACATTTAGTTTTCGCAACTCTTCATACTAATGATTCTATAAGCTCTGTTACAAGACTTATAGATATGGGAATTGAACCTTATCTTATTACTTCTTCACTTATAGGAGTTCTAGCTCAAAGGCTTGTAAGAAGAATTTGTCCATATTGTAAAGAAGAAAAAACACTAGATAATGGTAGAAAAGTATGGTATGGAAAAGGTTGTGACTACTGTTTCCATACAGGTTACAAAGGCAGAACTTCAATTCATGAATTATATGTAATTGATGATGTAAGCAAACAAGACATATTAAAAAGAAAATCTAATTTTGAAATAAAGAAAAACCTTGAGGATTTGGGCTGGAATACCCTTAAAGATGATGGTATGGATAAAGCTGAACTTGGAGAAACAACATTTGAAGAAGTTATCAAAGTTGCATGGTAATTCTGCAAAGGTTTTTGTAGAATAGCTAGTTGCAAAACTAAAAAAATATATGTACATAGTTAAAAATAATACAAATAAGATTTTTATTGGTTATAGAGGAGTGGCGAGGATACTTCCTTGCCGTGGGTTCGGGCTCCGTCCCGACTCCCCATCCCTTTCCCCACCGAAGGTGGGGGGATGTAGTTCTTTATGAAAGTAAAATAAAGGTGTTGGAGTTTTGCAACAAACTAAAAATTTTTGTAGAATGTAAGGTTCTGAAAACTACTCTATTGACAAAAAAAATATTTAAACGTATAATATAAGTTCGGTAATTGTTGTTATTTTGTAAATTTTATCTTTGTGAAGATGCAAAGTACCTTGTGTAATAGCATCTTTCAGTATTGAAAGAGGAGAATAAAAAATGGAATACGGAAAGTATAATGAATTAGAAATTATTAAAAAAGACAGATGGTTTTATGAATTGGAAGGTGGAGTTAAGTTACCTTTTGATGCTTGTGGAGACATAGAAATCATAATCGGGAACAAAGTAAATCCTTTTGTTTATATGGATGTTGAGAAAGGGTTGATGGGAACTCTTGGAACTGTTTTCGGACAAGTTGGAGAGCTTGCATATCTTCACGTTGTTGCAACTTCTGATATGGGTGCCTTTCTTGATTTAGGAATAGGAAAGCATGTTCTTTTATTAAAAAATAAAATGGAAGTAGAAGTAAAAGAAGGAGATGACATTCTTGTTGCTTTGAAACTTGATAATAAAAATAGAATTGCTGCTACTATGAAAATTAGTGATTACATTGAAGTTAGACCTAATTCAAAAGTTGGAGAAGACATTAGAGGGATTATTTATAGAATTAATCCTGAAATGGGTTTGTTTATTGCTGTTGATGGTAAATATCACGGTTTTATTCATAAAAGTAAGCTTCAAAAAAAATATAAAGTTGGAGATATGGTAGAAGCAAAAATTGTTAAAATTAGAGATGATGGTAAATTAGAATTATCTTTTAGAGATTTGGCATACAAAGAAATGGATAAAGATGCTACTGTTATTTTTGAATACATGAAAGACCATCATGGAATACTTGATATTTCTGAAGATTCTAGTCCAGAAAAAATAATGAACATATTTAAAATATCAAAAAAATCATTTAAAAGAGCTGTAGGAAATTTATATAGAGATAAAAAAATTGAAAAAATTGATGGAATTTTTAAAATTGTAGAGTAAAATTATTAGGGAATTAATTTTCCCTTTTTTAATTTATTTTTAATACAAAATTAGATAATCGTGGTATACTTTTTTTAAGAGGTGATTTAATGAATATTAAATATTCAAAAGGTGAGGATTTAGCAAATAGTATAACTCATTTTTTAGGTGCAGGACTCTCTATAGCTGCTATAGCTCTCTTAGCTTATAGAGCTACAAAATTGGGAAATGCGAAACATGTAGTTAGTTTTGTTATATTTGGTGTATCTTTATTATTACTATATACTATGTCTGCTGTGTACCATTTGTTACCACAAGATTCAAAGGCAAGAAAAGTTTTTAAAATATTAGACCATTCTGCCATTTATGTTTTAATTTCAGGATCTTATACTCCATATTTATTAACCATTATACAAGGTATTTCTGCTTGGGTAATTTTTGGAATTCAATGGGGGCTTACAACAGCTGGAATTTTATTTAAAATTAAATTTGCAGGACGATTTAAACTCTTTTCTACAATAATTTATTTAATAATGGGTTGGATGATTGTTTTTGTTTTTAAAAATTTGAAAACTAATTTACCTACTTTACCCCTAAATCTTTTAATTGCAAGTGGAATAACTTACTCTGTTGGAACTATTTTTTATATGATGAAAAAAGTCCCTTATACTCATGCTATTTGGCATTTATTTGTTATGGGAGGAAGTATTCTTAATTTTTTATCTGTATTTTACTCTGTAAGTTAATTTTTAAATCTATATAAACTAAAAAAATCAGAGAAATTCTGATTTTTTTAGTTTATATTTGAAATTAGTTCTAATCTTTTTTATCTTTTCTTTTCTTAAACATATCTCCAAATCTTGCTGGTATAGGTGAAATAAATTCTAAAGTTTTTCCTGATTTTGGATGAACAAAATTTATTGTTTTAGCATGAAGTCCTAGTCTTCCTAATGGATTTTTTTTAGCTCCATATTTAGAATCTCCTACTATTGGATGCCCTAAATCTTTCATATGTGCACGAATTTGATTTTTTCTACCTGTATCAATTTTTACTTCTAACATAGAAAATGCAGGACTTTTGTCAATAACTTTATAATGACTTACTGCTAATTTACCTCCAAATTCATCTGTTTTACTAGAAATTGTTATAAAAACTGAATTTTCTCTAAGATATGATTCTATTGTATCTTCTAGTTTTTCTACTCTTCCTTCTACAATTGCAATATATTTTCTTTCTGTAACAAGATTTGACCAATCACTTTGTAATTTTTGCTGCATTTCCTCACTTTTAGCAAAAATCATAACACCTGAAGTATCTCTATCAAGTCTATGAACTATAAAAACTTTATTTTGAGGGTTTTTATCTTTCAAATATCTTTTTACCATTTCATAAGCAGTTTTTTCTCTTTCTCTGTCTGTGGCCATTGATAATATTCCTGATTCTTTATCTACAACAATTATATCATCATCTTCATATACAACTTTAATTCCCTTCATTTTCTGTCCACGAACTTTAGTGTAAAGAATTTCTACTTTATCCCCTTTATTAAGTACATGAGCAAAGTGTGTATGAACTGCTCCATTTACAAGAATTTGTCTTTCACTAAGTAATTTTTTTATATTAGTTCTACTTTGGCCTTTCAAATTAGTAATTAAAAATTCTAGAAGTTCTGAATTTTCTTTTACATAATACGATGGATTTTTTTTTACAACTGGTTTATTTATTTTTTTTCTCAATTTTCCTCCAAAATTAATACTTTTAACAACTATACACCATAAAGGTTAATAATAAATAGATTTTTATTATTTCCTCACATATTCAAATGGTATCCTTTTAAAAGTCTTTTATCTGAGAATTTTAAATCATTAGGTATAATCGCTATTTATATTAATCAAATATTTTTTAAAATTTTATTTAACTATTAATTATACCATTCTTTAGGAAAATGAACAATCAATATTTCTAATAAAAGAACTTCTTTAATAAGTTAGAAAAAAAGAGCCAATAACTTGACTCTTACAATACAATTATTTTGCCATCTCTGTATATTGTGGCACTATTTGTTTTTTTCTTGATACAACATTTGGTAAAAATACTGTCTCTGCCCCTTCTTGCATTCCGAAAGTTTTAATAGTAAGTGTTTTATCTCCAACAACATATAACTCTGTTGAATTAACTATAATATCTGTAATCATTAAGGATACAAAATCATAACCTTCTTTTTCCATTAATTCTCTCATAACTTTTTCTAATTCATCTTTTCTAGCTAAAACAGCAGATATATCTACTGTGTTTACTTGAGCTACAAGTGCTTTTTGAGATCCAAATTCAAATGGTTTCGAATCTATATTTACTATTTCATAAGCAGTTTTATCATTTAATGATGTTCCTGCAATTAATAAATCTTTTCCATATTTTTCATAATCCAATTCTGCTATTTTTGCTAATTTTTTCCCTTGAACTACGTCTTCTTCTGTGCATGTTGGTGATTTAAATATAAGAGTATCAGACATTATTGCTGATAACATTACTGTTGCCATTTCCTTTGAAATTTTAACACTTTTTTCTTCATAAATTTTTGAAATAATTGTTGATGAACATCCAACTGTTTCAAATCTTAAATTTATTGGATCAGATGTTTTTAAATCTATTTTATGATGATCAACTATTTCCAAAATTGTAGCGGCATCCCGATTATTTACAGATTGCCCTTCTTCATTGTGGTCAACAAGAATAATTTTATCCCCTTCATTTACTCCCTCAATAAGTCTTGGTGCATCTATACTAAGATAGTCTAATATAAATTGTGTCTCTTTACTAATTGTTCCTAACCTTACTGCTTCTACTTCAAAACCTAATTCTTTCTTTAAATTTGCATAAGCAATAGCTGAACAAATCGAGTCTGTATCAGGGTTTTTATGACCCATTACTAAAATTTTTGACATTTTATCCTCCTAAATATTTTTTAATATTTTATCAAAAATAACAAAAATTATCAAGTAATGGAAAAATAAAAAAGGATATCTATATTCTGTTCAGTATACTATAATGTCTTAAAGAAATAATACTTAGATTTTTTAACTCCGTAAAATGGTCATATGTCAATTTTTTGACTGACTTTTTGCTATTTTTTTTATATTAAAAAATATTTTTTAGAAAAAGGGTCAAAAAAAATCAAAATACTGTTTATTTTTTGGAGAAGAATCTTGACAAAGTACTAATATTAATTTACAATATGAGTGTCTTAAAATTTTAAAAGAATTTATGAATAAAACATTCTTAGAACAAGGCAAGTAAAGATTATTTAAATATTATAAATGAAAAATTTTTGAAAGAGGTGTAAAGATTATGAGAAAAACAACACAAGAAAAAAGAAAAAGATTTGTAAAAACTACTGAGGAATTATTCTACAAAAGAGGGTATAAAGATACTAGTATCAAAGATATTTGTGAAGCTTTAGAAACTACTACTGGATCATTCTATTTCATGTTTGATTCAAAAGAAGGAATTTTAGAAGAAATAGTAAAAGATTACTATGATGATTTCTTAGATCAAATTGATGAAACTTTAGAAGAAGGAAAAACTTTAAAAGATAAAGTTGCTTCTTGGGTAAAAGTTAAATATGAGTATTTCTCAACAAATGCAGAATTCTTTGTAATGTATGATAACTTAGGAACTGAAAGTGGAAGAGCTTCTTTAGTAATTAGCGATTCAGAAGAAAGAAGAACTTCTAGAACAAAAGCTGCTGTAGATAAATTAATCAGAGATAACTTTGGAGAATTAAAATTTGATAAAGAAAGACTTGATTACATTGTTGATTTAGTAATTAGCATTGAAGAATTAAGATCAAAAGATATTTTCAATAAATTAAAAGTATCTAAAAAAATCGATATCAAAAAAGAAATTGATTTCTCACAAAAAGTTTTATTTAACTTATTAGGATTATAATTTTTTTAACAGTAGGGATAATTTATTTTCCCTACTTTTTTATTTCTTTATTTTTTGATATAATTTATTAATTAATAAATGACTTAAAATCTATATAAATTTAATAAGATAGGTGAAAAAATTGAAAAAAAAATATTTAGAATTAGTAGAACTCTTACACAAATACAACTATTATTATTATGAAAAAAATGAAAGTCTTGTTTCCGATGTAGAGTACGATAAATTAATAAAAGAACTTGAAAAACTTGAAGAAAATTATCCAGAATTAAAAGTTTCAAATTCTCCTAGTGAAAAAGTTGGGTCTCATTTTAAAACATCTAAGTTTAACAAAGTTACCCATAAAAAATCTATGTTAAGTTTATCTAACAGTTACAATATTTCTGAAGTTGAAAATTTTATTGTTAGAGCTAAAAAATCTATTGATGAAGAAATGGAATATATTTTAGAATTAAAACTTGATGGATTAAGTATTAGTGTTATCTATGAAAATGGAAAACTTGTTCAAGCTATCACTAGGGGAGACGGTATCATTGGTGAAGATGTTACTGAAAATATACTTGAAATTGAAAGTATTCCTCACTATCTGAAAGAAAGAGTTTCTATTGAAGTAAGAGGAGAAATTGTTCTTCCTTTATCAAATTTTGAAAAATTAAATAGTCAAAGACTCAGTGATGGAGAAGAACTATTCGCGAATCCTAGAAATGCTGCTTCTGGAACAATAAGGCAATTAGATTCAAAAATTGTAAAAAATAGAGGTCTTGACTGCTATTTTTACTATGTTGTAGATGGTGAAAACTTTGGAATTTCAAAACATAGTGACAGCTTAAAATTTATTGAAAATTTAGGATTAAAAACATCTGGAGTATATGAAATTTGCAAAACCTCTAAAGAATTAGAAGAAAGAATAAATTTCTGGGAAAAAGAAAGGCACAGCTTACCTTATGAAACTGATGGATTAGTAATCAAAATAAATGACTACAATCACCATAGTATTTTAGGAAATACTACTAAGGCTCCTCGATGGGCTATTGCATATAAGTTTCCTGCAAAGCAAGTTACTACAAAACTACTTGGAGTTACTTATCAAGTAGGAAGAACTGGTACAGTTACTCCTGTGGCAGAATTGGAAGCTGTTGAAGTTTCTGGAAGTATTGTTAAAAGAGCTAGTTTACATAACTTTGATGAAATTAGAAGAAAAGATATAAAAATTGGAGATAAAGTTTTTATTGAAAAAGCGGCTGAAATAATTCCACAAGTAATCAAGGTTGTAAAAGAAGAGAGAACAGGTGCTGAGCTTGAAATAATTCCTCCTACTCATTGTCCTATTTGCAATACTGCGTTAGCACAAGAAGAAGGATTAGTTGCTCTTAAATGTCCAAATCCCCAATGTGATGCTAAAATTCAAAGAAGAATTGAATATTTTGTTTCAAGAGATGCAATGAGTATTGACGGACTTGGTGGAAAAATAATTGAAAAATTTATTGAAATAGGAAAAATTAAAGACATTAGTGACATCTATCTTCTTAAAAATTTTAAAGAAGAATTAATGTCTCTTGATAAAATGGGAGAAAAATCTGTAAATAATTTAATTGATTCTATTGAAGAAAGTAAAAAAAGAGATTATAGCAAAACTTTATATGCTTTAGGAATTCCTTTTGTTGGTAAATTTTTAGCTAATCTTCTTGCAAAAGAAAGTAAAAGTATTGATAATTTAGCAAAATTAGATATAGAAGATCTTTTAAACATTGAACAAGTTGGAGAAAAAGTTGCAAATTCTGTTTATAATTTTTTCAGAACTGAAGAAAATATTGAACTTCTTAATAAATTGAAAAGTTTTGGAATAAACTATGAAATCAAAGAAAATAACGATACTCAACTAGAAACATTTTCTGGGAAAACTTTTTTATTTACTGGAAAACTTGAACATTTTACAAGAAATGAAATTAAAGATATAGTTGAAAAATTAGGTGGTACGAATTTAGGAAGTGTTAGCAAGAAGTTAGACTTTCTAATTGTTGGCAAAGATGCTGGAAGCAAATTAGAAAAAGCTCTTGAAATTGGAACTGTAAAAATTATTAAAGAAGAGGATTTTTTTAATATGATTAATGAAGATTCTAAAGAAATTAATTCTGAACAAAATAATAATTCAAAACTTGAACCTCAAAGTTTATTTTAAATTAAAAGCCGATTTCTTTCGGCTTTTAATTATTATATCCTTTGTAATTTCTATAAGCTACACCTCTTTGGACTCTGTGTATATTTTCTTCTCCAGCAAATTTTACTGGATTCAAATTTGTTTTTTTAAATAGTTCTATAGCATCTTCTATATCAAGATACAATTCTTTAAATTTCATCATTCCATACATTACTGGAGGTAATATATAAAAAGGTACTTTTATCTCCTTCTCTTTTAAAAGTTTATCAACTTCAAACTTTAAATGTGGACAGCATACAACAATATCAAAATTATTCATTTTTTCATATGCTAGCGAAAATGGAGAAAATTCAATATAATAATCATTTTCTAACTCTTCTTCGATTATCTCTCTTTTTACTTTATTCACTAATGCACTTGAAGAAAATCCTCCTCCACAGCACAATAATACTTTTCTCATCTCATCACCTTTTCTCAAAATTAATCTATCCTAATTAAATTATACCCCGAAAAAAAGTTTAGTCAAATAATTGATTCTTAAATAGGTCTGCTGAATTAGAAGTAACTTAAAACCTTGGGCTTCTGCCCAACTATCGCTTAAGCTCCGCATAAGATAATCTAACTCCTAAAGAGAAAATCATCTAAATATTCTAAGAGCTAAAGCTCTAAAAATATCTAAACCTGACCAGCAAGGGTTGCTGAACACCTTGTAAAATTAAGATAAAATACAAGGGATTTCCTAAAGGATAAGCTCCTTACAGTCACAAAAAGCTTCCCACGTTTACGAGGTTTTTTGGAAGAAATTTTAGAGTAATCTTATGCAGAGCAAGCGGAGT
>JAFGUR010000184.1 GCA_016938425.1 Fusobacteriaceae bacterium | reverse complement strand
TAGTGCAAAAAACTCTGCACAATTTTTAATGAAAGTTATTGAAAAGTTAGTTTAGTATTTAATTCTAGAAACTAAAAAAGGGTTCAACTGAAAAGTTGAACCCTTTTTTTATAGAAGAAAAATTTTATGCTAATTCTTCTACAGCTTTTTTGATAGCTTGTTTTAACGGTAAATCTACCATATCACAATCATCTTCTAAACAACACTCACAAGCAGTTCCAGCACTTGTTTCTTCTTTGATAATTTCAATATCACTACCGTGTTTTGCTACGGCATCTTTTATTTCATCATATTCTACATCGTTACAGTTACATACTTGCATTTATTATCCTTTATTTCATATATGCTTTTATGATTTTTTGCTCAACTCTTGGTCTATCCATATACCCTGTTGGTACATTTTCAAGTTTTTTTACAATAGCAAAACTTTGCTTATCTTTTACATATCCAAAAATAGTATGTCTTCCATTTAAGTGTGGAGTTTCTACAGTTGTTATGAAAAATTGACTCCCATTTGTATTTGGACCAGCATTTGCCATAGCAAGAACTCCTGCTCTATTAAACATAGCTTTTGATGTAAATTCATCTTTAAAAGGTTTTCCCCAGATTGATTCACCACCACGACCAGTTCCAGTTGGATCGCCACCTTGTATCATAAATTGTTTAATAATTCTATGAAAAATAAGCCCATTATAATATCCATTTTTAATATGTGTTTCAAAATTTTCAACTGCAAGAGGTGCTAAGTCTGGTCGTAGTTCTATTTCTATATTTCCTTGTGTAGTTTCAAGAACTGCTACTGGATTTGCTGCTTGAAGATAAACTATACTTAATACTAAAAGTATAAATTTTTTCATTGGTTTCCTTTGTTTTTAAATTAGGTTTTAATCATAACAAAAAAAAATTAAAATTAGGTAGTAAAATATTTTTACATGAGTTTAAATAAAAATTGACTCATAGTTCTAGCTTATAATATTTATTTAATTTTGTTTAGGTAGAATCACACGATTTTAGTTAAAAAAGAAAGGAAGTT
>JAFGUR010000183.1 GCA_016938425.1 Fusobacteriaceae bacterium | reverse complement strand
CTACGCCCCGCAAATCCCCCTCTTTTCGCGCCGAAGGCGCGTATAAAAGCTTGATGTTCCAAGTTTTTTACATGGCTGAGTAGTTACTAAATATATAAAATTATTAATTTAAGAAATAAGTAAACTAATTTCTTTGAAATGTTAAAAATTATTCAAATAACTTTCAATTCTTGGAAAATAATTTTTATCAAATATTTCTTCTACCATTCCAGTTTTAATAATTTCTCCATTTTCCATAAAAACAACTCTATCACTAATATTTTTAACAAAGTTCATTTCATGGCTTACTATTACCATAGAAATATTAGTATCTTTTAGAGAAGAAATAACTTCTAAAACGCCACTAACAAGTTCAGGGTCAAGAGCAGAGGTAGGCTCATCAAACAATATAATTTCTGGATTACGTGCAAGAGCTCTGGCAATTGCAACTCTTTGTTTTTGTCCACCACTTAATTCTTTTATAAAACTATTTCCCTTTTCTTCAAGACCAACTTTTTCTAAAAGATCATCAGCAATTTTGTTAGCCTCTTTTTTAGATGTTTTGTCAACAAGTTGAAGAGCAATAGTAATATTATCTCTAACATTTAGATGAGGAAACAAATTAAATGTTTGAAATACCATAGCCATTTCTTTATGTATTTCTCTTAATTTATTTTTAGGAATTTTTTTTTGATTGTTAAAGATATTCATGTTATTAATGTTTATTATACCAGAATGTCCTTGTTCTAAACCAATAAGAGAACGTAATAAAGTTGATTTTCCACTACCACTTGGGCCAATAATACTAACAACTTCTCCTTTTTTTATATCTAAATTTATATTTTTTAAGGCAATATTATCTCCGTAATACTTTGAGAAATCAGTGATATTGATTATATCCAATTACCTCATCCCCTTTGCATAATTTTTTTCTATGTATTTGAATAAAGTTACAACCAATGAGCTTAATCCTAAATAAATCAAAGCACATAAAATAAAAGGTGTTATAGAAAATGTAGTTGTTACAAGTTCTTTAGAATTTCTTAAAATTTCTCCCATACCAATAGCACTCACTAAAGCAGTATCTTTTATAAGAGTAATAGCTTCATTACCAAGGGAAGGTAGAGAATTTTTAATTGCTTGAGGTAAAATAATTTTTCTCATCATATGAGGGTAACTAATTCCTAAAACATAACTAGCTTCATATTGACCATTATCAATACTTTCAATACCACCACGGAATATCTCAGTTAAGTAAGCAGCATAATTTATAATAAAAGTAAGGGAAGCTGCTTGAAAACTAGTTAATGTGACTCCTATTGTAGGCAATCCATAATATACAAAGAATAGTTGTAATAAAAGAGGAGTTCCTCTAAATATCCAAGTATATATTCCAATTATTTTGTTTAAAAAAATATTTTTGCTTATTGAACCTAAAGCAAAAATCATACCTAAAGGTATAGATATAATTGCAGTAACAATATATATTAAAAAAGATAAATTTAATCCTTTTAAGATATAAATAAGCATATCAGCGCTTTTCATTAATTATCCTCTCTTACCAAACCATTTTTCATAAATTTTATCGTATGAACCATCTTTTTTCATTTCATCAAGTTTTTCATCAATTGATTTTTTAAGCTCAGAATCCTCTTTTCTAATTCCAACTCCGTACTCTTCTTTACCAAAATCGCCATCAAGTACTTTAAATACAGTTTTATTATCTTTCTTTTCTTTTTGTGTAATATAATAACGTGCAACAATTTCATCTAAAACTACAGCATCAATTCTTCCAGCTTCTAAATCAAGTAAGGCTTCAACATTCGTACTATATTTTTTTATTTCTTTAAATTCTTTAGAAATAGGGTCTGCAGAAACAGCATCAAAACTAGAACTTCCTAATTGTAATCCAATATTTTTTGTTTTCAAATCTTCTTTTTTATTAAGAGGACTATTTGTTAATGTAACAATAATTTGACTATTACTCATATAAGAGCTAGAAAAAGCAATTTGAGCTTTTCTTTCTTCTGTTATAGTCATTCCGTTCCAAACAACATCAATCTTTTTACCTTTTAACTCAAATACAATTCCACTCCATTCAGTAGGTTTAAATTCAGCTTCTACCCCAAGACGTTTTGCAACTTCTTTTGCCAAATCAATGTCAAATCCAACAATTTCTCCTTTGTCATCTTTAAATCCCATAGGTGCAAAAGTATCGTCTAATCCAATAACAAGTTTACCTTTTGCTTTAATACCTTCAAGGTCATTGGCTTCTTTCTTTCCACAAGCAGTTAAGAAAATAGTAAAAGTTAGTACAAGAATAAAGAATAAATTAATTTTTTTCATAGTTTCAATCTCCTTTATTATAAATTTATATATATTTTTTGTAAATAAATAAGTAATTTTATCATATTGTTAGTTAATAAGTCAAGAAAAGAGCTTCATTTATTAATAGGAATTATTTCTCTAAATTTATATTTTCCAATAAGTACAAGAAGGAAGTGTCCATAATTGTAAGCTTTAAATAGGATGATTTTCATCTTTTCTTGACAATATTTTAAATACTGTTACAATTTTAGTAAAAAATAAATTTAACTACTTAGGTACAATCAAACGTAGTAAAATTAAATTTTTAGAGGAGAGTAATCCTTGCCGTGGGTGTGGACTCAATGCCATCAACTTAGGGCGCCCACAAGAGGCGCACTTTACAGAATATATTGATTTTGTAAGGGCAATCCCTTGTGGTTACCCAGGTTAGAATAATAAATCCTCTAAAGTTGACGACATTGGGTGTGGGCTACGCCCCGCAAATCTCCCTTCTCCTCGCGTGGTCGGCGCGTATAAAAGCCTGATATTTCGAGTTTTTTTGATGTCTAAATAGTTATAAATAAATTTAAATAGAGATTAGGATTAGTTAGTTTAAAACTAAAATTATATGTACAGAACTAAAAATAATGTAGGAGGAAATTAATGAAAATAGGTATAGTTGGTTCAGGATTTATAATTAAAGATTGCTTAGAAGCTATAAAAGAGTCAAATAAAATTGAGGTAGTTTCTATATGTGTTAGGGAAAATAGCTTAGATAAAGCGAGAAAATTCATGGATGAATATAGTATACCTAAGGTATATACTGATTATGAAGAATTTTTAGAGGATAGAGAGATTGAATTTGTGTACATAGGAATAATAAATAGTTTACATTATAGTTATGCAAAAAAAGCATTGGAGCATAATAAAAACGTTATATGTGAGAAGCCTTTTACTGAAAATTCAGAAGAACTTAAAGAGTTAATTGAAATTGCAAAAGAAAAAAGACTTTATCTATTTGAAGCAATAACAACAATACATTTGGAAAATTTTGATTATATAAAAGAAAATATAAGTAAAGTAGGGGAAATAAAAATAGTTCAGTGTAATTTTTCTCAGTATTCAAGTAGATATGATAAATATAAAAACGGTGAAGTATTGCCCGTTTTTGATCCTAAACTAAATGGAGGAGCTTTATATGATATAAATATATATAATATTCATTTGGTAGCAGGATTATTTGGAGAACCTAAGAACATAGAATATTTTGGGAATAAAGGGTTTAATGGGGTTGATACCTCAGGAATATTAATGTTGGATTATGATAAATTTAAAGCTGTATGTATTGGAGCAAAAGATTCTGGAAGTCCTAATTTTATAATAATTCAGGGAGATGAAGGTTATATTAAAAT
>JAFGUR010000182.1 GCA_016938425.1 Fusobacteriaceae bacterium | reverse complement strand
TTTTAATACTTTATAAAAAATTGAAATTATTTTGTGAAGTTTTTATTAATTGCTTTTAGATTTTATAAATTGTATTTATTTTAAAAATAAAACTATTGCAATTTTGTGAAAAATAGTATACTATACAACTATAGAATACATTAAAAATTAAAATCAAGTATAAAGAGGAGTGTTAATTATGGCAAAAATAGTTGTTGTTGGAGGGAACCATGCAGGTACAGCTACAGTAAATACTATCTTAGGTAACTATCCTGGTAATGAAGTTGTTGTATTTGAAAGAAATTCAAACATGAGTTTTTTAGGATGTGGAATGGCTTTATGGATAGGAGAACAAATTAGTGGACCAGAAGGATTGTTCTATTCATCAAAGGAAAAGCTTGAATGTAATGGTGCAAAAATTCACATGGAAACAGAAGTTACTAAAATTGATTATGTGAATAAAATAGTATACGGATTAAGAAAAAATAATGAAGAAGTTAGTGAAACTTATGACAAGCTTATTTTGTCAACAGGATCTTTACCAATAGATATGGATATTCCAGGAAAAGATTTAAAGAATGTTCAGTTTGTTAAATTATTCCAAAATGCTGAAGATGTAATTGAAAAGTTAAAAAATAAAGATGTTCAAAAAATAACTGTTGTTGGAGCAGGATATATTGGAGTAGAACTTGCAGAAGCTTTTGAACGTTGTGGGAAAGAAGTAAATCTTATTGACTTAGGAGATACATGTTTATCTGGTTATTATGACAGAGATTTAACAGATTTAATGACTAACAATTTAAAAGAACGTGGAATTAAATGTTACTTTGGAGAAAGAGTTTTAGAAATTAAAGGGAATGAAAAGGTAGAAGCTGTTGTTACAGATAAAGGAACTTATGAAGCAGATATGGTAATTTTAGCAGTTGGCTTTAAACCTAATAATAGTTTAGGTAAAGGAGATTTAGAATTATTTAAAAATGGAGCTTTTATAGTAGATAAAACTCAAAAAACAAGCATTGACGATGTTTATGCTATAGGAGATTGTGCTACAGTTTATGATAACTCAATTGATGATATAAACTATATTGCACTTGCAACAAATGCTGTTCGTTCTGGAATAATAGCAGCTCATAATGTTTGCGGTACTCATCTTGAAACTGTTGGAGTTCAAGGGTCAAATGGAATTTCAATTTATGGTTTAAATATGGTGTCTTCTGGATTAACATTAGAAAAAGCTAAATCATATGGATTTGATGCAGTAGTAGCTGAACATAAAGATTTGCAAAAACCAGGATTTATCGAACATGATAATAATGAAGTTATAGTAAAAATTGTTTACGATAAAACAACAAGAAGAGTTTTAGGAGCACAAATGGCTTCAAAACAAGATATTTCAATGGGAATTCATATGTTCTCATTAGCAATACAAGAAAAAGTAAGTATAGATAAATTAAAATTATTAGATATTTTCTTCTTGCCACACTTTAATCAACCATATAATTATATAACAATGGCTTGTTTAAAAGCTGAATAATTAAAAAAATGGCTCAAAATTTTGAGCCATTTTTTAATTACTAAGAAATTTTAAATTACTTGAAATTAAGTATCTATAGATTTTGAAGGAAATAAAATTAAAAATATGTTAAAATTTTAGATATCAAAATCAAGGAGGATTTATATGAAAGCATTAATATTTGATATGGATGGAGTTATTTTAAATAGTGAACCAATAAATACAAAGGTTTGTGTTAATATTTTGAAAAAAAATGGAATAGATGTAAATGATAAATACTTTGACAAATACTTAGGCATAGCGAATCCAATTATGTGGGAAGCTATAAAAAAAGAATATGAAATAAGCAAAAGTGTGAAAGAAATAATAGAAATACAAGAAAAGGAAACTTTTGATATTGTGAAAAATGGAGATATTCTAGAATCTCCAAATTTAAAAGAATTTTTGTCTACGCTTAAAAATAATAATATTCCTTGTGCTATCGCTTCTTCTTCTCCGCAAGAACTTATAAATATTATTGTTGATAAATTAGAAATTAAGGAATACTTAAAATTTTGGATAAGTGCAGAAAACTTTAATACAAGTAAACCTGATCCTAAAATATTTATTGAAACAGCTAATAGATTAGGAATAAAACCCAAAGATATTATAGTTATTGAAGACTCTGAAAATGGTATAAAAGCTGCTAAAAGAGCAGGAATGAAATGTATTGCTTATTCAAAACATCACATAGGAACTCCTAATATGAGTGAAGCAGATTATATAATTAATGATTTTTCTGAAATCTTAAAATATGAAAAGTTAAAAGAAATATTTTATATTTAAAATAAACTGTAATTTTTGCGTATCAAGTATTGAAATAAACAGTTCAAATTTTTTCTATGTAGACTAGTATAATTAAATTAATTTTATCTTTAAGAATGAATATTTAAAATTAAAATTTATTTAAATAAATCCTTTGTGAATTTTAAATAATTTGCTATAATAATTTTACGATATTGAGATTTTGGGAGAGATGTAAGTGTACAAGAAAATAATGTTATTTTTATTAATTTCATTTCAAATGTTTTCACAAGGAAAATTAGAATTTAATGCGAGTAAAACAGCTCCAGGAGGTTTGCTGCCAAAAGAAACACCAATGTTTATATTGATTGGCTCAGATGATAATTATAATCCTTCTGCAATGAACTGGGTTGTAGAAATGATGAGAAATAAGAAAAATAGTGACGGGTCATTAGTAAGAGCAACATATTTTAATGCTGGTTTTGGAGTAACAGATAAAACTGCAAAGGTTTTTAAAAAAGCAATTTCTTATGGTAATGAAATGGGGAATCATACACAAAATCATAAAGATGCTACTAAAATTAGTTATGATGAATTATATAATGAAATTAAAGAATGTACAGAGATTCAATATAAATATGGGGTTTATGGGGTGAAAGGATTTAGGTCTCCATATTTGAGTTATAATAGGAATACTTTTGAAATTTTAAAAAAAAGAGGATTTTTATATGATAGTTCCATAGAAGAAGGATTTCAATTAGATCAAACTCCAGAAAGTAATTATTGGCCTTATACATTATCAAATGGAAGTCCAGGGAATGAATTTTGGCAAAAGAGAAAAGTTAAAACAGATATAGGAAAAATAAATGAACTATGGGAATTGCCTGTTTATGCGCTGGAATTACCTTCTGATGAAATGGCAATTAAATACGGCATGCTAAAAGGCATTAGAGATAGAGCTGTATATAAAGATAAAAATGTAAAAGGGTATAATTATAAAATTACTGGTTTAGATTTGTGGTTAAATTCTTATGGATATAATTCTAAAGAAATGGCTGGAATTCTTAAATATAATTTGGATTTGAGATTAAAAGGTAATAGAGCCCCAATGATTTATGTAATCCATTCAAATCATTATAATAATCCTAAATATAGAGAATATTTAGAAGAATTTATCGATTATGCTTTGACAAAAAAAGAAGTAAGATTTGTAACCTATTCAGAATTAATAGATTGGATGAAAAATCCTAAGAAATTGTAATATGGAGGAAAAGTAATTAATGTTAGAATTAATAGTTGCATTTGATGAAAACAACCTGATTGGGAAGGATAATAGTCTTCCTTGGTATATCCCAGAGGATTTAAAACATTTTAAAACCCTAACTACAGGCAATAGAATAATAATGGGAAGAAAAACATTTGAAAGTATAGGGAAGCCTCTTCCAAACAGAGAAAATATAGTTCTTAGTAAAAATGGTTTTATATATGAAGGAATAAAGGTTTATTCAAAGGTAGAAGAACTTCTAAAAACATTGAATGATGAAAAGAAAAACTATATAATTGGTGGAGCAGGCATATATAAAGAATTATTACCGTTAGTAGATATTTTACATATTTCTCATGTAAAAGGAACATTTGAAGGAGATGCATATTTCCCAAGGATTAATTATAATGATTATGAAATTTTAGAGAAAATAGAGTATGAAGAGTTCACTTATATAAAGTATAGTAAAAAACCGTAGATTGATTTCTACGGTTTTTTTTAATATTTAGAGGAAATATATTTTGTCACAAAACTGACACCAAAATATCACATGAAAAACAC
>JAFGUR010000181.1 GCA_016938425.1 Fusobacteriaceae bacterium | reverse complement strand
GAATTTAAATATAAAAGATTGGAGAAAAAAATGAAGAAAATAGATTTGCATTCTCATAGTACAGCATCAGATGGGACATATTCACCAAGTGAGCTTATAATAGAAGCTAAAAATAGAGGGGTAGAAGTCATAGCCCTAACAGACCATGACAATATAGATGGAATTGAAGAAGCAAGGAAAAAATCTCTTGAATTAGGAATAGAATTTGTAAATGGGATAGAATTTTCAACGGAATATTTAGGGAAAGAGATTCACATATTAGGGTACTATTATGATGAAAAAAATGAAAAATTTCTTAAACTCATAGAAAAATTAAAAATTGAGAGAGAGAATAGAACAAGAATAATTTTAGAGAAATTAGCAAAGTATAAATGTTATATAAGCATGGAAGAATTGAAAAAAGAAGTTAAAGGAAATCTTATTTCAAGAGCTCACATAGCAAATGTTATGATAAATAAGGGTTTTGTTTATTCAAAGTCAGAAGCATTTAAAATTTATCTTAGAGCAGGAGGCTTAGCAAGTGAACCTAGAAGAGAGCTAGATCCAATAGAAGCTATAAAAATAATAAAAGAGATAGGAGGAATATCTTCTTTAGCACATCCTAAATTGGCTGGATTTAAGGAAAAAGAATTAGAAGAATTAATAGGAAAGTTGAAAGAAAATGGACTAAATGCATTAGAGGCTTGTTATCCAGAACATAAACCAAGTGATGAAAAAAAATATAAAGAACTATGTATAAAATATGATTTGTTGTATACTGGAGGCTCTGATTTTCATGGGTTAAATAGGCCAGAAAATTTACTAGGAGTTAATGGAATTGAGTATAATGAATTTGAAGGATTGAAAAGATTGAAAAAAATGTTGTAAAGTGTTAAAATAGATTTAAAAGTTTAATTTTCTTTAGATGTGTATATGAACAATAATAAAAACAGTATTAAATATGAATAATATAGGAGGAAAAAATGATATTAGTAACAGGAGCAGCAGGATTTATTGGTAGTGCTTTTGTATGGCAATTAAATGAAGAAGGTATAAAAGATATTATTTTAGTAGATAAATTAAGACATGAAGATAAATGGAAAAATATAGCAAAAAGAGAGTATTATGACTGGGTTGATAGAGATGAATTATTTGATTGGTTAAAGGTAGAAGAAAATGCTAAAAAAATAGATGTAATTGTTCATATGGGAGCAATATCTGCAACTACAGAAACTGATGGTGATTTACTTATGAAAAATAATTATGAATTTTCTAAAAAATTATGGGATTTTGCAACACAAAGAAAAATTCAATATATTTATGCTTCTTCAGCAGCAACTTATGGAATGGGTGAAGATGGTTATGAAGATAATATAGATTTATCTGGACATCAAAATTTAAGACCATTAAATAAATATGGATATTCAAAAAAAATATTTGATGTATGGGCATTAAAACAAAAGAAAACTCCAAAACAATGGGTAGGACTAAAATTCTTTAATGTTTATGGTCCTCAAGAATACCATAAAGGTAGAATGGCTTCAATGGTTTTCCACTCATATAATCAAGCAAAAGAAAAAGGACAAGTAAAATTGTTTAAATCACATAAAGAAGGTTATAGTGACGGTGAGCAATTGAGAGATTTTGTTTACATAAAAGATGTAGTTAGTGTTATGAGTTGGCTTGTAAAAAATTCAAATGTTTCAGGAGTATATAATTTAGGAACGGGAAAAGCAAGAAGTTTTTATGATTTAAGTAAAAATACATTGATTTCTGCTGGGAAAGAACCTGTTATAGAATTTGTTGATATGCCAGAAGATTTAAGAGGAAAATATCAATATTTTACTGAAGCAAATATGGATAAATTGAAAAAAGCTGGATATTCAAAAGAATTTTACTCATTAGAAGATGGAGTAAAAGATTATGTAGAAAATTATTTGGCAAAAGAAGATAGCTATTTATAAAATATTATAGAGACATTTCTAAATTGAGATTTAGGAATGTCTTTTTTATTAAAAATTAAAAATAGATTTAAAGTTAAAATGTAAAAAATGAGGACTAATTGAACAAAAATAAAATCAATTTATAAAAAAAATGCTTGTAATCTTTATATAAAATATAGTAGAATTAATAGAAATTGTAATATGAAAAAATGGGGGAATTATAGTGAAAGTTATCGATATTTTAAACGAAGCACAGTCAAGAAAGGCTTCAGACGTTCATTTAGTAGTAGGAAGACCACCAATGTTAAGAATACATGGAGTTTTAGAGGAATATGGAGATGAAATATTAAGTCCAGATGCTGCGAAACTTTTAATTTATTCTATATTAAATGAAGAACAAAGAGTGAAGTTTGAACTTGAGAAAGAATTGGACTTTTCTTTTGGTGTAAAAGATATGGGAAGATATAGAGCAAACATTCACTATCAAAGAGGAACTATAGCAGCAGCATTAAGATCAATTAACACAACAGTTCCAAGTATGGAAGAATTAGGACTGCCTAAAGTATTAAAAACATTTACAGAATACAATAATGGACTAATTTTAGTAACAGGACCTACAGGAAGTGGTAAATCAACGACATTAGCTACGCTAATAGATGAAATAAATAGAAATAAAGCTGAACATATAATTACAATTGAAGATCCAATAGAATATTTACATAGACATCAAAAATCTATTATAGAACAAAGAGAAATTGGAGCAGATACAACTAGTTTTGCAGGAGCATTAAGATATGCACTTCGTCAAGATCCAGATGTAATACTTATTGGGGAGATGAGGGACTTAGAGACAATAATTGCAGCATTAACAGCAGCAGAAACAGGACATTTAGTTTTCGCTACGCTACATACAAGGGATGCAGCACAAACAATAGATAGAATTGTTGATGTTTTCCCACCAAGTCAACAACAACAAATAAGATTACAGTTGTCAAATGCTCTTAGAGGAATTATTTCTCAACAATTGATAACAAATAGACAAGGGAATAGAAGAGAACTTGCTTATGAAGTTTTAGTAGGGACACCAGCAATTGGAAACTTAATTAGAGAATCTAAAACACATCAAATATATTCAATGATTCAAACAGGTGGAAAACTTGGAATGAGAACAATGGATTCGGTGTTAAAAGAATTATTTGAAAAAGGAAGAATATCTCTTAATGAATATAAGAGAAGAGTAAGAACTATAAGCGTTAGTGATGAGTAGTAAAAATTTTTACAAGATGAAAAAAGGAGAGGTAAAGTGGAGAAAGGTTTTTTTAAAATGGTGTTTCAGAATATATTAAAATTATTGAAAGTATCCTTTAAAAATAAAAATATTATTATGCTGTTGTTACTATCAATTATAGTAACAGTATTATCAACTAAATATACAATGAAATTACAAATGAATCTATTCAAATATGGAGAATTTATAGATATTCAAAATAGTAGGATTCAAATGATTAAAATATCAATTATTTCAGGTTTAATCCACTATATAATTGGTATAATTCAATCAAAAAATATTGTTAAAAGTATTAAAGATTATTCAAATGAAAAAGACTATAATGTTAATATAGGTAAAATAATATTTTTGGATTTCAAATTATTTTTAATTATAGTTCCTATAGCTATAATATTATCTTTTATATCTGCAATAATACCATTTCTAGGTTTTTTAATTGTATTATTTTTGGCAATTATTTTTGTGGGTTCAATAATGTATAGAGTAATTTTATTGTGTGAAGACTCTACGTCACCAGTATTAGATTCACTAGATAGAAGTAGAGGAAATAGACTTAAAATATTTATTTTACTATTGTTATTATCAATTGTAATGACAATAATTGCTTATCTTTTTATTAAAAGCCCAGTTTTATTATCAATTGTAGTTTCTATAGAATCATTTATAATGATTAGGATATTTCCTGTGGCGATATATTATACTTTAAAATAGAAAAATATAAACGCATTGGAATATATGTTTTTATTTTTAATCTGAGAGAATCTAAATGGTTCTCTTTTTATAATTAATATTAAATTTTAAAAGTTATTTAAATCCCCTTCCTTGACAAAAAAAAGTTTTTAAGATAGAATCTGTTGAAATATTTGGAGGTGGATGAAATAGAAGTAGTATGTAATATTAAATTGAATATGAAAAGTTTAGAGGAATTTGACAGGATTCTTTTGAAAAATATAGAGAAAGTTTTTTATGAAATAAATGTTGTAGAATTTGAAAAAGGATACGTTGTTAAAATAAATACGAAAGATACAGTAAAAGAATTTAGATATAGAAAAGTTGAAAAATTATATGACCAAGTTTTATTAATGGTTAAAAATTTACTTTTACAAATCAATAAAAAAAACTATAAATGGGGAACTTTAATAGGTGTTAGGCCATCAAAATTATATAGAAAATTTTTAGAGGATGGAATTTTTCATGAAGAAATTAAGGTGATTTTTAAAGAAATTTACTTAGTAAGTGAAGAAAAAATAGAACTTTTAAAAAAAATAGTAGAAAAAGAATTGAAATATTTGAATGAAGATAAAATAAATATTTATGTTGGAATTCCATTTTGTCCTACAAAATGTAAATATTGTTCTTTTGCTTCTTATGAATTAAAAGGATTGCATGGAAAAAGTTATAGTAAATTTGTAGATACATTATTAGAAGAAGTAAAATTGAGTGGCTCTTTTTTAAAAAATAATAAATATGAAATAGAATCTTTTTATATTGGTGGAGGAACTCCAACTATTTTGAAAGAGAATGATTTAGAGAAAATATTAAAAGAAATTAAAGAAAATTTTGATTTATCCAAAATGAAAGAATTTACGGTAGAAGCAGGTAGAATAGACACAATAACTTATAGAAAGTTAGAAATAATGAAAAAATATGGGGTTCAAAGGATAAGTATAAATCCTCAAACTTTTAATGAAAAAACATTAAAAAGAGTAAATAGGTATTTTGATAAAAATCAGTTTGATGATATTTATAGAAAAGCTAAAGAAATGGGATTTCTCATAAATATGGATTTTATAATAGGACTTCCAGGAGAAACAACAGAGGATATTTTGTATACATTGGAAAATATTAAAAATTATGAAATAGAAAATCTTACAATACATACCTTAGCACTAAAAAAAGCCTCAAATTTATTTAGAGAAGGGCATATTCATGAGGAAATAAATAACGTCATTATTGAGGAAAAAATTAACGCAATTACCGAGGAGAAAAAGCTTAACCCTTATTATATGTATAGGCAAAAAAATACAGTTGAATGGGGAGAAAATATAGGTTATTCAGTAGAAGGAAAGGAATCGCTTTTTAATATTCAAATTATAGAAGAGGCTCAGAGTACTTTTGGATTAGGCGGAGGAGCTATAACAAAGTATGTTTTTAAGAATGATAAAGGAGATATAGAGATAGAAAGAATAGTCAATCCTAAAGATCCTATAGTATATATAAATGAAGTTAAAGATAGATTTGATAAGAAAGTTAGATTGTTTTCTAAATAAATTATTTGCATATAAATGAAAAATATAGTTTTATCAATAAAAGATAAATTTCTAATATATTGTTGGAGGAAGTAGTGAAAAAAGTTAATCATAAAATATTAATGTCGATAGTTTTTTTTATAGTGGTAATTTCAGTTTATTTATTGAATAGAAAAGAACCTGATGAATTAGAATTAAAAAAATTAACTTTTAACGAAAGAGTAGAAGAAAAAGAGATATTGGAAAATCAGGTAAAGCTTGATAAAAGTGAAGGGAAAATGGATTCCCAGCAAGAAATAAATGATGTAAATGTTATAGGATTAGAAGAAATGATAAATCTTGGTATAACAAAAGCTACTGCAAAAAAAATTATACAGTATAGAGAAGAAGTTGAAGTAATACGGAATATAGAGGAATTAGGAAATATTAAAGGAATTGGAGATAAAAGATTAGAAAAATTAAAATTAATTTTATTTGTTAATGGAGATAATTTAGGAAGTCAGAAAAAAATTAATATTAATGAAATTTCTTCAAATAAATTAACTTATTATGGATTTTCTAAAGAGGAAATAAAGAAAATTGATAAGTGGAAGTCAGAAAAAGGAAGCGTTTTTTCAAGTGTTGATTTGGTTGAAATTGTTGGTGAAAAAAGATATGATGAAATAAAAAATATGATAACTTATTAAAAAAAATTGACAATACAAACTATTTGTGATATTATCATATGGCATGCCGAGATGGCGAAATTGGTAGACGCAGCAGACTCAAAATCTGCCGGAGCTTGCTCTATGCGGGTTCGAGTCCCGCTCTCGGCACCATAAAATATTAAAAAATAAGAGGCTTATATGAGAGGCTCTTTTTTATTTATTACAATAGAATAGAAAAAGAAGAAGTATTTACTAGCTAGTTGCAAAACTAAAAAAATATATGTACGCAGTTAAAAATAATATAAATAATATTTTTATTGGTTTTAATGAGACTTAGGCTTTTAAGTCTTTAGTCGAATTATGGAGTGGCGAGGATACTTCCTTGCGGTTGGTTCAG